>JBBEBG010000026.1:0-46507 GCA_040882465.1 Gemmatimonadota bacterium | reverse complement strand
GGGCCGGGCGCGGCGGCGAGCGCCGCCGCCGCGCGCGAGGTGGCGGAAGGGAAATGGGACGCCGAGTTCGTGGTGGACGTCTACCAGACGGGGTCGGGGACCTCGTCCAACATGAACGCGAACGAGGTGATTGCGCGGCTCGCTACCTTCGCGCTCGACGGAAAGGCGGGGAAGGTTCACCCCAACGACCATGTGAACTTCGCGCAGTCGTCGAACGACGTGATTCCGACCGCCATCCACCTAGCGGCCCGCCTTACTCTCGAGGAGGATCTCGTCCCGGCGCTCGAGGAGCTCCACGCCGCCCTCCTCGAGAAGGCCGCCGAGCTCGGCCATGTGCTCAAGTCGGGTCGGACCCACCTCATGGACGCGACGCCGGTCCGCCTCGGCCAGGAGTTCGGCGGCTACGCCCGCCAGGTCGAGCTGGGGATCGCGCGGGTCCGCGCCGGATCGGAGGAGCTCGCCGAGGTGGCGCTCGGCGGAACGGCAACCGGAACCGGGATCAATACCGCTCCGGGCTTCGCGAAAGAGACGATCGCGCGGATCTCGAAGCAGACCGGGCTCACCTTCCGTGAAGCCGTGAATCACTTCGAGGCGCAGGGCGCCCGGGACGGGCTCGTCCAGGCACATGGCGCCCTCAACACCGTCGCCGCGAGCCTCCTCAAGATCGCCGACGACATCCGGTGGATGGCCTCGGGCCCGACTTCCGGGATCGGGGAGATCCTCCTTCCCGCGATCCAGCCGGGGAGCTCGATCATGCCGGGGAAAGTGAACCCCGTGCTGGCGGAAGCGCTGATGATGGCGGCGGTGCGGGTCGCCGGAAACCAGACGACCATCACCTTGGCGGGCGGGCGCGGAAACTTCGAGCTGAACGTCATGATGCCCGTCATGGCACAGACCTTTCTCGAGTCTGCCGCCCTTCTCGCGGGTGCGTGCCGGGCCTTCACGGCCCGCTGCGTCCGCGGGATCAGGGCGAACGAGGCCCGTGCGAAGGAGCTCCTCGAGCGGAATCCCGCGATCGCCACCGCCCTGAACCTCCACATCGGGTACGACCGGGCCGCGGAGGTCGCGAAGCGGGCGGCGCGCGAGGGGCGGTCGGTACGCGATGTCGTGCTCGAGCTCGGGCTCCTCGATCCGGCGACCGTGGACGAAGCCCTGAACGTGCGGGAGATGACCGAGCCGGGTTTCCCCGGCGGGCGGGGAGAATAAACGATGCCGAAACCGGTCGTCGTGGACGAGCTAGGGGCGCACATCTCCACCGCGGGCGGCGTCGAGCTCGCACCCCAGCGGGCGCGGGACATCCAGGCGGTCAACCTCCAGCTCTTCACGAAGCAACCCAACCGGTGGCAGGAGCCCGAGATCGCGGAGGAGCGCGCCGCCGCCTTTCACGTCGCCCGCGCGCAGTGGACGATTGAAGTGGCCGGCTCGCACGACTCCTACCTGATCAACCTCTCGAGCCCCGATTCCCAGCTCTGGGAGCGGAGTTGCGAGTCCTTCCAAAAGGAGCTCGCCCGCTGCGCGGCGCTCGAGCTCGACTTCCTCGTGACCCATCCGGGGAACGCGACCGACAGGGAGATGGAGAGCGGGTGGGCGCGGAACGCTGAAGGGGTGACCCGGGCATTGGAGGCGGTGGACGGGCCCACGCGTGTTCTCCTCGAGCTGACGGCGGGATCGGGGACCTCGGTCGGGGGGAGCTTCGAGGGACTCGCGGCGATTCTCGCGGGGATTCCGGCGAAGCAACGGAAGCGGGTCGGCGTCTGCGTGGACACCTGCCACGCCTACGCCGCGGGTTATGATCTCGTGAACGACTTCGACGGCGTATGGGACAAATTCGCCTCCGTTCTCGGATTCCCTCGCCTCGGCCTGATTCACATGAACGACTCGAAACATCCGCTCGGGTCCAGGAAGGACCGGCACGAGCACATCGGGAAGGGGACGCTGGGCGAGGGACCATTTCGGCGCCTCATGACGGACGATCGTTTCGCCGGCGTCCCGAAGATCCTGGAGACGCCGAAGAGCGAGGACCTCGTGACCTTCGACCTCGAAAATCTCGCCTTGCTCAGGAGCTTCCGGCGATCGGGATGACCGGGTCCGCTTTCCATCCTTTACGCTTCACCCCCGACCCCCCTATATTGCCGGTCCGGATGTGTCGGGGGGCTCGAGAATTGAGCCAACGCACTAGAAGCCGGGACTGACTCCCGAGACGGACGTCCCGCCCCGAAAGGGGACTTCGGAAGTCGAGGGGAGGTCACCAGAAGTACGACCCGGGCTTCAATTTTACCCCCCCGATGCAGACGGCTTGGGCCGGCATCCCACAGGGTGCCGGCCTTTTTTGTCGAGGGTGGGGGCCTGCTGCCTGGTCCGGCGGTTCACTCGGCGCGGCCTCGTTCGCCGGACCGATCGCGCCCGGCAGGGGTATCGCCGGGCCCTTCTCCACCGACTTCCCCCGACGGAGGCCGGATGCCTCGAGTCCAGGTGACCCGAACGCTGCACTTTTCGGCCGCGCACCGGCTCCGCCGGGACGACTGGAGCGACGAGCGCAATCTCGAGGTGTTCGGCGAGTGTGCGCACGCGAACTGGCACGGACACAACTACGAGCTCGACGTGACGGTGGAGAGGGAGGTGGATCCCGAGACGGGGTACGTCGTGGACCTGAAGGAGCTCAAGCGGATCGCGGAGGAGCACGTCATCCGGGATCTGGATCACCGAAACCTGAACGTGGATGTTCCCTGGATGAAGGGGATCAATCCGACGAGCGAAAATCTGGTCGTGGCGATCTGGAACCGACTCCTCCCGGAGCTTCCGGAGGGGGTGGCTCTGAAGCGCCTCACACTGCGCGAGACTCCGAGGAACCGAGCCGAATATGAAGGCGACTGAAGTGGTTTCCACCGAGCACAGGCTCGCCGACGTCCCGATCGCGGAGTTGATCCGCGAGGTGATCCTGAAGCTCGGGGACGATCCCGAACGCCCCGGGCTCCTGAAGACCCCCCAGCGGGTGGAGGAAGCGCTCCGCTTCCTCACGCAGGGATACGAGCAGTCACCGCGGGGAGTCATCGGGGATGCGCTCTTCGAGGAGCGCCATCACAACATGGTGATCGTGAAGGACATCGAGATGTATTCGCTCTGCGAGCACCACATGCTCCCCTTCTTCGGGAAGGTGCATGTCGCGTACATCCCGAACGGCCGGATCCTCGGCCTCTCGAAGACCGCGCGCTTGGTGGACCTCTTTTCGCGGCGTCTCCAGGTGCAGGAGCGCCTCACCGAGGAGATCGCCCAAAGCCTCTGGGATGTTGCGGAACCGCAGGGCGTAGGGGTCGTAATCGAGGCCTATCACCTCTGCATGATGATGCGGGGTGTCCAGAAGCAAAACTCCTACACGATCACTTCGGCGATGCGGGGGTCTTTTCTGAACGATGCGCGGACGCGGGACGAGTTTCTCCGCCTCTGCCAGAGCGAGCACCACCCGCTCAGCTGACGACCGTGTCGCGACGAGAAGATGCCCTGGCGGGGAGCTCGGCGCTCGTGACGGGCGCGTCCAAGGGGATAGGACGAGCCGTCGCCGTCGCCCTCGCGCGGTCCGGCGTGCGCGTCGGGGCCGTGAGCCGGAGCGAGGCGGATCTCGCGGCTCTCGTCGAGGAGATCGGGGGTTGGGCGCTTCCCTGCGACGTGACCGACGCGGGGGCCCTCCGGCGATCGGTGGCGCGCTTTGAGGAGCTCGCCGAGGGCCCGCCGGATCTCGTGGTGGCTTCCGCAGGGGTTTTTTCGCTCGAGCGGGCGGATGCTCTCACGGTAGGGGAGCTCGACCGCCACCTCGACGTGAACCTCCGTGGGGCGATCTTGACGGCGCGCGAAGTTCTCCCGGGACTTCTGCGGGCCGGGCGGGGTACCCTCGTCCTGATCGGTTCGGTCGGGGGCCGAAAGGGACTTCGCGGGAACGCGGCGTATGCCGCCTCGAAGTTCGGGCTTCGGGGATTCCACGAAGTCCTCCTCGCGGAGCTCAAGGGAAGCGGCGTTCGGGCAACACTCCTCGAACCGGCCGCGACGGACACTCCGATCTGGGATCCGCTCGATCCGGACGAAAATCCGAAGCTTCCCAGCCGGAGCGAGATGTTGCGTCCGGAGGACGTCGCCGAGGCCGTCGTCTTCGTCGCGACCCGGCCGCCCGAAGTGCAGATCCCCTACCTACCGATCGAGCGAGCCTGATCGGGGAAATGACCCCGACCGAGAATCCTCGTCACCAGCACGAAAGCGAAGACGGACGATGTATACGGTCAGCGTGCAGGCCCATTACGATTCGGCGCACTTTCTCCGGAACTACAAAGGAAAGTGCGAGCGCCTTCATGGACATCGCTACATCGTGGAGGTCGCGCTCCAGACCCCGACGTTGAACCGCGCCGGGATCGCCTTCGACTTCGTGGAGCTGAAGCGCCACCTTCGCGAGCTCGCCGAAGGACTCGACCACCAGAACCTGAACGACCTCCCGCAATTTCGCGATGTCGAGACGAGCGCCGAAAACCAGGCCCGATATTTCTACGAATCGCTGAAAGCCAGGCTCCCCGGCGAGATCGCGGGAGGGCTCCTCTACGCCCGCGTCTGGGAGACTCCGACCCAGTGGGCGCAGTTTGGCGCTCCCTCGGCTCCGGTTCCGGCTCCCCGCACTCCCGATCCGACCGGAACCTGAGGAGGCCTCGCCGGAGGCCGCGGCCCGCATGCACCTTCTGGTCACGGAGCGGCTCGCCTGTCCCCACTGCGGGCCCGATTTTGGCCTCGTCCTGGTCGCTGACCGCCTGGAAAACCGACGGGTTCTCGAGGGCTTTTTCGGTTGCGCAAACTGCCAAGCGCGTTATCCCGTCCGGGAAGGGTTCGGCGACCTCCGCCCCGCTCCGGGAGGTGGGGGGCGGGGTGTGGCCGCGGAGGGAGGGACGCCGGAGAGCGCGTCCGACCCCGAGGCCGCCCTCGCCCTGGCCGCCCTCCTCGGACTCACCGTCGGATCCGGGTTCATCCTTCTGACGGGGCGCTCCGTCGGCAACGCGGAAGCCCTCTCAGGGATGGGAGACGGATTCGAGATTCTCGCGGCCCACCCCCGATTGGAGGATTCCGCCGGCTTCGAAGGGGTCAGCCGGATGGCAATCGGTGCCCGCTTCCCGTTCCGAACCCGCTCGCTCCGGGGGGTCGTCCTGGAGGGTCGCGCCGGGATGGAGGTTCTCGATGAAGGAGGGAGGGTCCTGGCCCCCGGCTCCCGCCTCGTCCTCCTCGATCCTCCCTCGGAGGGGAGGGGTGCAATGGAGGGGGCCGGCCTCCAGGTCCTCGCAGGGGACAAAAGCGCCCTCGTGGGAGCCCTGAAGTAGTTGGCAAGCCGCAAGTTCTGGCCCGTGACACCTACGTTGCGTGGCCCCAGGGCGCTCCACTAGTTTCGAGCGGCCTCAGGATCAGCTCCCCATCGCTCCGGACGCCATGGCCTGGTGGAATAAGCTCCTCGGAGGCGGGGACGACTCCGAGAAGGTGGACTATTACGAGGAAGGCCTCGCACTCCTGCGGGAGGGGCGTTTCCATGAGGCACTGACCTCGTTCCGCCTCGCCCTGAAGGAGGCCCCCGGCGACATCGTGGTCCTCCAGCAGATCGCGATCTCCTATACGCGGATTGGCATGACCGAAGAAGCCTCGAAGACCTATCGCCATGTCCTCCAGAAGGATCCCGGCGCGGCCGGTGCCCATTACGGCCTCGCGTATCTCCTTCTCAGGCGCGGGGAGGACAAGGAGGCGGTCCAGCACCTCGAAGCCTTTCTGGCCAACCCTCCTCGTGGTCCGGAGGCAGGGGAGCACGTCGCGCACGCCCGCGCCACGTTGGGCCAGCTCAGGGGGGAGTCCGACTCGCTCTTTCCGGAGCCGGGGAGGTAAGGGCACCATGGGCGATCGGAGGAAAGCGACGGTGCGTTGGACCGGCCGCGACCTCGTCTTCGAGGGGAAGACCCCGACCTCCGGTTCGATTCTGATGGACAGCGTATCGAAGGCGGGGCCGTCGCCCACGGAAACACTCCTGATGAGCATTGCCGGGTGCATGGCCATCGACGTGAAGGTGATCCTTGAAAAGAGTCGGATCGCCGTGGAAGAGATCGTGGTCGAGATGGCGGGGGATCGGGCTCCGGAGCCCCCGAGACGCTTCATCTCGATCGAGCTCGCCTTCAAGGTCAAAGGGCCGACGGAGAAGGACCTCCCGAAGCTCGAGCGCGCCGTGCAGCTTTCTCGGGACAAATACTGCAGCGTCTTCCACACACTCCGTTCCGACATGGACGTGCGGATCTCGGCCTCCCTCGCGTAGGCCGAGGGACGGCCCCCCGGCGGGCGCCGCGGAGCGGCTTCCGCGACCCCTGGCGCTCGGGGAATCTGCGCCGGGACCCCTTCGCGAGAGGTGAGGAGCCCACCCCATGGTAACCCGCGACGAAGCCAGCAATCCCGCGGAGCTTCCGAAGGGGACCCTTGTGGATCTCTTCTTCGGAGCCGTGGACCGGTTCGGGGAGGCTCCAGCCTTCCAGTTCCACACGAGGAGCGGGTGGACGGACATCTCCTACACCGTGGTGCTGAGGACCGTCTGGAAGGTGGCGACGGGGCTCCGGGCGCTCGGACTCGAACGGGGAGATCGGGCCGCCATCCTCTCGCCGAATCGTCCCGAATGGGCACTCGCGGACTACGGATGCCTCACGGCCGGGGTGATCGATATCCCGATCTATGCGAGCCTCACACCGAACCAGATCGCGTACATCCTCGCAAATTGCGGTGCGCGCCTCATCTTCGTGTCGGATGTGGACCAGCTGGCGAAGATCGAGGAGATCCGGGCGAAGTGTCCGGCGCTCGAGGGGGTCGTGGTCTTCACTCCGCCCCCCAACTCGCGCGGCGACGCGATCGAGTGGAGCGAGTTCCTCGGGCGTGGGGAGGGGGAGCGGACACGGAGCACCGAAGAGGAGTTCCGGGCGGACGCCGGCTCCGCCCGTCCCGAGGATACGGCCACGATTCTCTATACGTCCGGAACCACCGGGGACCCGAAGGGGGTCATGCTGACCCACAACAATCTCCACTCGAACGTGCTCGCCGCTCTCCGCGCGATTCCGGTGACCCACGAAGACTCGACGCTCTCCTTCCTCCCTCTCTCGCACGTCTTCCAGAGGATGGTGGATTATCTCCTCTTCAGCTCCGGGGCGGCGATCGCCTACGGGCGTGGACTGGATGCGGTCGCGGAGGACCTGAAGGCCGTCCGTCCCACGATCGTCGTCTCCGTGCCCCGCCTCTACGAGAAAGTTTACGCGCGAATCACGGACGCGGGGGGGATACAGGGCGCCCTCGTCTCCTGGGCGCGGAGGGTCGGGGCCCGTTGGGCGGACGACAGGCTCGCGGGGCGAGAGCCTGGGTTATTCACCTCGTTCGCCTATGGCATCGCCCGGCGCCTCGTCTTTGGAAAGGTTTACGCGGGGGTCGGGGGAAAGCTGAAATTCTTCGTGAGTGGGGGTGCCCCCCTCTCCCCCGAGATCAACAAGTTTTTCTTCTCCGCGGGAATCTTGATTCTCGAGGGGTATGGGCTCACCGAGACCAGTCCCGTCACGAACGTGAACAGCGCGCTCGACTTCCCCGCGAACTTTCGCATCGGTACGGTGGGAAAGCCGGTCGCGGGGACGGAGATCCGAATCGCCTCCGACGGTGAGATCCTGGTGCGAGGCCCGCAGGTCATGAAAGGGTACTTCGAAAATCCCGAGGCGACACGCGAGGCGATCACCGAAGACGGCTGGTTCCTCACGGGGGACGTCGGGGAGATCGACGCCGACGGTTTCCTCCGGATCACGGATCGCAAGAAGGACATTATCGTGACGGCCGGAGGGAAAAACATCGCGCCCCAGCCCATCGAAAACGTCCTCAAGCAGAACCGTTTCGTGGATCAGGCCGTCCTTCTGGGGGACCGGCGCAAGTTCATCTCGATGCTCCTCGTGCCTGAGTTTTCAAACCTCGAGGAGTGGGCCCGCGCGAACGGTATCGCCGCGAAGGACCACCGCGAGCTCCTCACTTCGCCGAAGGTGCATGCGCTCCTGGAAGGCGAATTGGAGCGAGAGCTCGCAGGCGTGTCCCGAGTAGAACGTCCCAAGAAGGTCGTCTTGCTCGATACTCCCTTCACGATCGAGGATGGGTCGCTGACGCCGACGCAGAAAGTCAAGCGGCGAGTCGTCGAAAAGCGTTACCAACAGGTCGTGGACGCGCTTTACGAGGACGAGGCCGAGGCGGGGACTTTTTTCACCCCCTGGTGAAGAGGCGGCGATCCAATGAGGGAGGCGCGAGTCGTCTTGGTGACGGTTCCGGACGGAGAAGTGGCCGCCCAGCTCTGCCGCGCGCTCCTCGAAGAACGGTTGGTCGCTTGCGGAAACGTCGTTCCGGGTGTGACTTCGATCTACCGGTGGCAAGGGAAAACGAAGGAAGAGACCGAGCAGCTCGTCATCCTGAAGACCGGGGACGATGTGCTTCCCCGGCTCCTGCGGAGGGTCGCGGAGCTCCATCCGTACGACGTGCCGGAGATCCTGGCCCTCCCAGTTGTGGCGGGTCACCCGGAATACCTGGAATGGGTGGGCCGGTCCACCGAGCCCGAATCCTGAGACGAACCGATGGTCCGTAATCGCTCTTCTCGGGACGACGAAGCTCCCGAGCTCGCGCTGGGGGATGGGGAGGCCGAACAGGTGGCCACCCCTCCGGCGGGGGAGCCCGCGTCCCCCGCGGTCCCGTCGGTGCCGTCCGCGGAATCCGCGGCGCCGGTGAGTCCCCGGGAGCCCCCCGTGCCCACGCCGACCGGCGCCGACGTCCCGCCCCGGCCGGCCGGCCCCTCTCCTGTACTTCCCTCCACCGCTCCCGCTCCCCGGGCCGCCCGCACGCCCGCGCTTTTCGAGTTCGGAGAGGTGGAGGCTTCGGCGACGTCGCCCCAAAGGAAGCCGCGGCGCGCCCGGACCGAGTCCACGCCGCGGGAGGAGATGAAGGAGCCTTCCGACCTGGAGGGGATTCTCGCCGCCGCCGCCGCCGCGGCCCGGACCAACGCGACCGACCGGGCCATGGCGCTATATCGTCTCGCCCTCTCGCTGGACCCCGGCAACCTCAAGGCGCGGAACAACCTCGGAGTCCTCCTGGACGCCGCGGGCGACCACGACGCTGCGGTCGTGCAGTTCCGGAACGCTCTGGAGTCGGCCCCCGAAAATGCCGAGCTCCTCACCAACATGAGCGCCGCGCTCGCGGGGCTCGGCAAGTACGACGAAGCGGAGCACAAGCTCCGCCTCGTCCTGCGCGCGGACCCGACGGCGATCGACGCGCACGCGAACCTCGGGATCCTTTTCTTTCGGAGGGGGCTTTACCTCCAGGCCGAGGGAGAGCTCCAGCGAGTCTGCGAGCGCGACCCGGTGCATGCGACGGCACTCTTCTATCGGGGTGAGGCGCTGAACCGCCTGGGGCGTGTCGATGAGGCCCTCGCCGTCCTCGACCGCGCGCGGGAGATCCGCCCGGACAACCCCCGGATCTACTTCCTTCTCGGTGTCCTCTACGACAAGAAGCACCTCCATCAGGAGGCCGCGGTGATGTATCGGCGGGCACGGGAGCTCTCGGTCCGGTGATCCGCGTCCTCCTCGGCGACCCGATGGCCGTCGAGGCCGATGCGCTCTTCCGGTCCGTAGGGGCGGACTTCGAAGCGTGCACTGCGCTGGACGAGCGGGTGGGCGCAGGTGCGGGGCCGGCGGTCCTCGCTCGCCTTCGGGCCTTCGGGGAGGTCCCGGTGGGGAGCGCCCTCGTAACCCCCGGAGGGAATCTACTCTTTCCATTTCTGATCCATCTCGTCCTCCGTTCGCACGAGGAGCCCGTCTCGGGCGAGCGCCTCCGGAAGGCGCTCAGGAACGGCCTTCGTCACGCCGCCGAATGGGAGCTGACGCGAGTTGTGATCCCGCCGCTGGGCACCGGAGCGGGCAACCTCGACGCCGAAGTCGCGGCTGGCATCCTTTGTGCAGTAGTCCGGGAGCACACATCGTCCGCGGAATTCCCTAACGAGCTCTATTTCATCGCCATGAACGCCTACGGGGAAGAAGCGCTGTCCAGGGAAGTGGCACGAGTCTTTCCCGCACCTGAAGTCCCGTGAACCGGAGGGCGCTCGCGACCGGGATCCTGGTCGCGTGGGGGCTTCTCGTCGCCTGGCACGTGCGGCGGGAGTACTTCGAGCCCGAGCTGGCCAGGCTCGCCGCAGCGACCCTGACCCTCGCGCCCGGAACACATTTCTACTCGCTCCGGATGGGCAGTCAGGCGATCGGGCTTTCCTCCTCGCGGCTCGACACCGTTCCGGAAGGGTTCCTCCTCGAGGATCAGATGAACCTCGAGCTTCAGGCACTGGGCCAGTCCGGCGGGATCGTGGCGAGGTCCCGGGTCGTCCTGAGCCGTACCC
The DNA here is from genome assembly GCA_040882465.1 of Gemmatimonadota bacterium. Taxonomy (NCBI): domain Bacteria; kingdom Pseudomonadati; phylum Gemmatimonadota; species Gemmatimonadota bacterium. The sequence goes on along the minus strand of JBBEBG010000026.1, from coordinate 36,066 downwards.
TCACGATGCAGGAGTTTTCCTTCTCGCTCGACTCTGACGCGGGGAGCTTCGCCGCGTCGGGAGAAGTCGAGGGGGACTCTCTCCTCCACGTCCGGATCGATGGCGGGGGAGGCACGGAACGGCTCGACTTCCGAATTCCCGAAGCACCTCTCCTCGCATCGGCCCTTCCGATCCGCCTCGCAAAGGGGGGGGAGCTCCGGGAAGGGAGGACGATCCGCCTTTCCGTCTTTGATCCTTCCACCGTCTCCCTCCGGGCCGTGGATGTCGAGGTGCTCGAAGAGGTGGTCCTGATGCTCCCAGATTCCGCCGTTCTCGATCCCGCGAGCGGGCGCTGGGAGCCGGGAGAATCTTCGCCCGTGACGGCCTGGCGGCTTCGTGAGACCTTCGGCGGGGTGAGCGTCGAGAGCTGGATTGATGAGGATGGCCGAATGATCGAGTCGTCGGCGGCGATGGGCTTTTCGATCGAGCGGACTCCCTACGAGCTCGCGCTCCAGGCCCGCGACGACGGGCGCGTTATCGACGGGGCCGCCGCTTCCGATCGGGACGTCATCCTCGCGACCGCGATCGCCTCCAACGTGGTCCTGCACTTTCCCACCGACCACGACGAGTTGCGCTTCGTTCTCTCGGGGGTCGAGCTCCAGGGCTTTCACCTCGATGGGGGAAGGCAGGAGCTCAGAGGGGACACCCTGATTGTGCGCCGGGAGCGATGGGACACGATCGATCCGGGTTATTCCCTCCCCTACCCACGGATGGACCTCCGCGAGGCGCTGGAGCCCGAGCCACTCATCCAGAGCGGAGACCCACGGATCGCCGGGCTCGCGCGGCAGGTGACCTCGGGCCGCGGAGGGTCCGCGAACCCCAGGACGACCGCGGACAGGCTCACCATGTTCGTCTTCCGGGCGCTCGAGAAGGAAGTCTCCTTCACCCTCCCGAGCGCACTTCAGGTCTTTGAGTCCGGGCGTGGCGACTGCAATGAACACACGGTGTTTTTCGTGGCGCTCGCCCGATCGCTCGGTCTTCCGGCGCGGGTGGCCGCCGGGCTCGTGTACCTCGACGGGAGTTTCTTTTACCACGCTTGGCCCGAGGTCTGGCTGGGCGATTGGGTCGCCGTGGATCCAACCTTCGGTCAGACTCCGGCCGATGCCACGCATCTTCGCTTCACGACGGGAAGCCTCGCTCAACAGGTCGAGATCGCCCGCTTGATCGGCGCGCTCTCGATCGAGGTCGTTCCCCCCGCATGAGCGGGTCTCCGGCCGTCCTCGAGCTCCGGGAAGTCGTCAAGCGCTACGGCTCCTTCACCGCAGTCGCCGGGGTGGACCTCGCCGTCCACCGCGGGGAGATCTTCGGCTTCCTCGGCCCAAACGGTGCGGGGAAAACCACGATGATCCGGATGATCGCCGGAGTGCTGGTTCCCTCCGCGGGTACGATCCGGGTGGGAGGCGACGACCTGGCCGAGTCCCCTGGGTCGGCGAAGCGGCGGATCGGTTACATCCCGGACCGCCCCTTCCTCTACGAAAAGCTCTCCGGAGCCGAGTTTCTTCGTTTCGTCGCGGGACTCTGGGGGATGGAGGGTCCCGAGATCGAAGCGCGGGCCGAGCGCTATCTCCGCCTCTTTTCCCTCTGGGACTGGAAGGACGAGCTTCTCGAGAGCTACTCCCATGGAATGCGGCAGAAGCTCCTCATCTCTTCGGCCCTGCTCCACGATCCGGATCTCATCGTCGTGGACGAACCGATGGTAGGGCTCGATCCCCGCTCCGCGCGGATCCTGAAAGACCTCCTCCTCGGCTTCGTCGAGAAGGGCGGGGCCGTCTTCCTCTCCACGCACACGCTGGAGGTCGCGGAAGCGCTCTGCGACCGGATCGCGATCATCGCCGCCGGAAAGGTGATCGCACTGGGCACGATGGACGAGCTCCGCGCCCAGGCCGGCGCGGGAGGCGCCCACCTCGAGGAGATCTTCCTCAAGGTGACCGGAGGGGACGAGGTCGCGGACCTCGTGCAAAACCTCCAGGACGTGTTGAGGAGATGACCGCGTCCGTGGCGGATGGAGCGGTCCGGGTCGGGGTTGCGTCCCTTCTCCGACCCAAACTCCTCGGAAAAGTGAACAAGGCGCTCCAGGGGGAGCGGCGCCTCACGAAATTCCTTGTCCTCGGAGGGGCGACAGCCGTCTTCTGGGGGCTCACCTTCACCCTCATCTTCCGGGTCCTGATCTACTTCCGGAGCGCGGAGGGGATCGGGGAGCTTCTCGCCGGGAAGCTCCTCGGGATGGCGCTTCTGACTTTCCTGATGATCCTCCTCCTCTCGAACGTCATCGCCGCCCTCTCCACTTTTTTCCTCGCACGCGACCTCGAGCTCCTCGTCGCCTCGCCCGCGGACCCCGTCCACCTCTACCTCGCGCGGCTTACCGAGACAGCGGTGAACTCGTCCTGGATGGTGGTGCTCATGGTCGTTCCGCTCTTCGCGGCCTACGGGGCGATATACGGGGCGGGGCCTGGATTCTACCTCCTCACGGCGGCCGTTACGATCCCCTATTTCGTTCTCCCGGCGGTGGCCGGAACGGCGGTGACCCTCGTTCTCGTGAACACTTTTCCCGCGCGTCGCGCTCGTGATCTCCTCGCTCTCGTCGGAATCTTCGCCGTCGCCGCCGTGGTTCTCCTGATCCGTCTCGTCCGCCCGGAGCGGCTGGTCCGCCCCGAGGAATTTCGGAGCATCGTGGACTTCATGGCGACGCTCCGTACCCCGACCTCTCCCTGGCTCCCTTCCGAGTGGGCCTCCGGGACGCTCATCTCCTGGCTCACCGGTCGCTTCGACGTCTTTCCCCTTCTTCTTCTGTTCGGAACCTCCGCCGCTTTCGTGGTGGTCGGCGCCTGGCTCCACCTGCGGTTTTACCCGGACGGCTTTTCACGGGCGCAGGAGGGTACGGAGCGCCGGGAAGGGCGGGCGCGTAAAGGTCCTTGGGAGAGGCTCTTCGCCGGATTCGGCCTCCCCACCCGCGAGCTCGTTCTCAAGGAGGTGCGCGTCTTCGTTCGTGACACGACGCAGTGGTCCCAGCTCATCCTCCTCGGGGTCCTCGTCGTGGTTTACGTCTACAACATTCGGGTCCTCCCCGTGATGAGCTCGGGCCAGCTCTCTTTTTTCCTCGTGAATCTTCTCGCATTCCTGAACCTCGGCCTCGCGGGCTTCGTGGTCGCCGCCGTCGCCGCCCGCTTCGTCTTTCCCGCGATGTCTCTCGAGGGGAAGATGACTTGGCTCCTCCGATCCTCGCCTCTCGAAGCGGCCAAGCTATTCTGGGTGAAGTATTGGGTCGGCACGATCCCACTTCTTTTCGTGGCTCTCCCCCTCATCCTGGTGACGAACCTTTTTCTCGGGGTCGCTCCCTTCCTGATGCTCGTCTCCACGTTGACGATGATGGGGATCACCTTCGCCTTCACGGGGATGGCTCTCGCGCTCGGTGCGTTTTATCCGAACCACGAGACTGAAAACCCCGCGGAGATCCCCACCTCCTTCGGCGGTCTCCTTTTCATGATGTCGGCGGTGGTCTATCTCGGGGTCGTGATTGTCCTCGAGGCGTGGCCGATGAGCCGGTTTCTCCAGGCGCGGCTGGGTGGGGACGACGTTCGGGAGGCCGGCCTCCTCCCCCTTCTCGCGGGAATGGGAGGCGCCGTGGTTCTCACCCTGCTTGTCGTTGCGGTCTCGCTGAAGGCGGGCGCGAAGCGCATCCGGGAGGGCGAAGTCTTCGTCGGCGACGGCGCCTAGGGGGACTTCCCGAGTACGGCCCCTCGACCTCGACAGGGGTGCGGGAGGGCGGCATATTTCCTCGAACGAAAGGCGAACCATCGCGCCGCGCCTCAAGGCGTCGCACCCGAGCCCGCCCCACCCGACATCCGGAGACCGAAATGCTTCCTGGAGGGTATGATTTCATCCACTTGGTGTTCTGGGTCGTCGTTGCCCTGGTCGCCGTGGGGACGAATCTGATCCCGATTCTCCTCAGCGCCGGGCTCGGCGTCTTTCTCCTGGAGAAATTCAGGAAGGACTGAAACGATGGATTGGCTCATCGGGGCCTCGCTGGTCGCGGCGCTCGCGTACGGAATCTGGCTGGGAATGCCGAGGCGGTACGAACAACCGCTCGAGGAGATCGAGGAGCGCCTGTCCGAAGAAGGGGAGCACCAGACGGTCAAGCGGCACTTTACCTTCCTGAATCTTCTGCAGAAAAACGTCGAGCGGGGATCCCACCGGCGGCGACGCGGGAGCGCCCGCCGCCCCTTCGATCTTCGCTGAACGGGCTTTCGAGCCCTCAGGTCAGCAGCATATCCACGGCGACGAGTGCTCCGCCGATGATCGCCCCGAGGACGTACCCCAGTCGGACGATCAATCGGAGTTCCCGGTCAGTTACGCGCCGAACCAGCTCCTCCAGCTTCTCCATCGGGTAGGCGCTCACCTTTTCCTGCACCCGCCGCCCCACGTCGAGGGTCTTCACGACGTGCGGACTCTGCCCTTGGAGCCATCCCCAGAGCGGTTCCGAGAGGGCGCGCTGGAGCCGCTCCGTGGAGCCGGGGGGGAGCCAGTCGGCCGGCCGCCCGATCGGCCGGTCGAGCACACCGACGAGCGCCCGCGTTACGGCTTCCCGATAGGCCCGGCGGGCCGGTTCGCTCCGCGCCGCGGCGACGAGCCCCCGAGCAATCTGGTCTTCGGGAAGCTGGCGAAGGAGCTCCCCCCAGCTTCCGCTCGCCGCCGTTCCGAGCCCCTGGCGCAGTTTTCCCACGAGAAAGTCGCGCGTCGCCGGGTCGCGTGCCGCGCCGAGCACCCAGGAGGCGACGGTATCGCGCGCGTTGCTCACGTTTTCGTCGCCCGGATGTCCGAGGACCGCCGTCACCGGGCGCCGGAGGAATTCGAGAACCGCGTCGTTGACCTTCGCGGCCATCGCCTCCTGGATCGTGGGATCTCGGAGCATCTCCGAGAGGCGGTGAGCCCCCTCCGCCTGGAGCGTCGCGAGGACTCGGTCGAGCGTCTCCTCGGTTACGAGGATCCGGGCCATCAGCCGCTGGTGGAATCGCAGGTCGCCGAGGAACCGCTGGAAGAGATCGCGTACGGTTGTCTCCAGGCGCTCTCGCGCCTCGGGGTCCTCCAGGATTCCGCCCAGCTTCTTGACCGCGAGGGGGAGGTAGCCGGCGAGCGCCTTTTCGAAAGATGCGACGAGCCCCGCGGGAAGAACTTCCTCGAAAGTCCGATCCTCCCGAAGAAAGGTCACGATCGCCCGATCGAGGTAGTCATCCACCGCCGCGCGGAACCCCTCCCGTTCTGAGACGAGCGTGAGCCATTCGTCCACCGTGGTGGCTAGCGCGGCTTCCCGCGCCGGAGTGAGGATCTCGGAAACCGGATGGTCGGCCACCCGCACCAGTAACTCCCCGACACGGCTCTCCACCGACGCTTCGAAGGCGGATGAGTCGAGCCAGGTTTCGAGGCGCCCGGCCAGGAGCCCTGCCGCGTCCTCGAGGAGCCGGTCCACTTCCTCGCGTGCCTCGGCGGGAAGAATTTCCCGGAGCGGACCCCGGTCGCGCTCCAGCACCTCCTGTAGAAAGGACTGGAGGCGTCGGTCGAAAGCCTCTCGAAACTCCGGACTGGAGAGGATGCCCGTGAGATCCTCCTGCGTCAGGAGGCGACTTCCCACCACACGCCCGATCGCATCCGCGAGCCGCCCCTGATTCTTGGGGATGGCTCCGTGGAGAAAGCTCAGGCGGAGCCGTCCGATGCGCGGCGCATCGTACGGGTGAAAGAGCATCCATACTGCGACCGTGTTCGTGAGTCCACCGGCGAGCGCGCCGAAGAGGATCGTGACGAGTGCCTGAACGACCTCGGGGCGCACTGCTCAGTACTGCCGGTGGCGAACGACTCCGTTCACCGAAAAGATCTCGCCACGAACCGTCACCTCTCCCTGGACTTCGAAGAAGCCCGAGAGGGGAAGGATTGGACTCGCCCCCTCCCCGGCCGTGAGATGCGAGCTCACCGCCTGGAGAAGGCCGGTGACCTCGCCGCCTTCCGTGTTGAGGACCCAGGCATGCGGGATGTCCCGGCGCGCCGGCTCAAAGGGGCGAAACTCCTCCCACGAAACTTCGATCTCGTTCCAAAGCGCGTTCTGGAAGGCAATTCGGCTCCATCCCCGGTAGTTTCCCGGCGAGCGGGGGTTCCCGAGCGGGGCCAGCTCTTCGAGGAAAAGTTGAAAGAGGCCTCCGCCGTGGAGAAAGACCCAGTCGCCCGGCGCTTCACCAGGGGATTCCCACCTCCGATTCACCTCGAGGACGAACCCTCGCACGCGGCCGGAAGGAAAAAGCGCTTCGCCTGCGAACAGTCGCGCCGGATCGGACCCTGGCCGGGTCCAGTCGGTAATGAATTCGCCGATTCGCGTCTCGACCTCACGGCCCGGATCGCGCAGCCGAATCGCATCGATCCGGTCGCCTTCGCCGACGGTCAGCCGCACATGTTCGCCCGGGAGAATGCGCCAGGGTGCTCGAGCGAAAGGGCCGCCACTCTCTTCGTGCGCTAAAGCCTCCCACCCTCCTTCTCGCGCGAGCCAGGCGTGAATCTCCCGGCGCACGCCGTCTGGCCGGACCCGTGCCTGGAAGAACCAGGGGATGTGGACGAGGGAATCAGGTGCGGCACCGGCGAAGAGAAACTCTCGGTCGAAGATCTGCTCGACGGGCGGGGACCCCGTGTCGCCTGGAGCCGAACCGTTTCCTTCCGCGGCCGCGGAGTCGGGCGTGGATGTGTCACTGCCCCCGCATCCCACGGCGGCCGATGCCACGAGGATGAGAAACGCCACGACGGACGAGCGCACGGGGCTACCGGATCTCCGTGTCCACGCCCTCTTCCCCCTCGGAACGGGCGATGATCGCGGCGCCGCACGAGTCGCTGAAGACGTTCACCGCCGTGCGGAACATGTCGAGGGGACGATCGATCGCGAGCATCGCACCCACGACGAGATTCACCTCGGGACCCCGGAGGTTGATCGCCTCGAGGACGATGAAGATCACCACCAGCCCGGCGGAGGGGACGGCAGCAGCCCCGATGGAAGCGAGAAGGGCGGTTATCACCACGATCGCCTGCTGGACGATGGTGAGGTCGAACCCGAGCACCTGCGCGATGAAGAGTGCGCCGACGCACTCGAAGAGCGCCGTCCCGTCCATGTTTATGGTCGCACCCATCGGGAGGACGAAGGCCCCAACCCGGTTGGACACTCCGACTTTCGTCTCCACCACATTCATCGTGACGGGGAGCGTGGCGCCGGATGAGCTCGTCGAAAAGGCGACGAGGAGCGCCTCCCGCATGTTCGCGAAGTGGATCTTCGGCGAAATCCGGCCGAGGAGGATCAGGAGGAGCGGAAGACTCACGAAGAGGTGGAAGGTAAGCCCCGTCGCGATGGTGGCCATGTAGAGCGCCAGCGCGCGGAATCCCTCGAAGCCGGTGCTCGCGACCATCCGGGTGATCAGCGCGAACACGCCGATCGGGAGGAAGAGGATGATCCCCTCCGTGAGCCGCATCATCGCGGCGAAGAGCGCCTCGAAGAGGTCGGTCAACACGGTCCGCGAACGCCCGGGGAGCGCGGTGATCGCGACCCCGAAGACGATCGCGAAGAAGATGAGCGCCAGCATGTCCGCGTTTGCGGCCGCAGCGATCACATTCGTCGGAACGACGTCGAGGATGAGCTCCACCGGCGACCCCGGTGTGGCCAGGACGGGAAGCTCGTTTTCGGCGAGTCCCGCGAGGTCCGACCCGACCCCGGGACGGATCAGGTTCACGAAGACGAGGCCCACCAGAATGGCGAGAAGGCTCGAAAAGACGTAGTAGCCGAGCGTCTTTCCGAAGAGGCGGCCGAGGTCGCGCCCCCCGCCGAGCGAGGCGACTCCCGAAACGATCGAGGCCAATACGAGGGGGACGATGATCATGCGGAGGAGTTGCATGAAGAGGTCCCCGATCCATCCGATCCGATCGGCGAGCGACGGGCCGAAAAGCGCTCCCGCCGCGATGCCCAGGCCCATCGCGATCAGGACCTGCCAATGCAGGCGACGATACCAGGGCCTTGGTGCTTCTTGGTCCATCGGTCCGGGCTCCGGTTGGGGGGAAGTCGCCGAGCCCGTCATTCGGGAAATGTTACCGGCAGTCCGTCCTCGGGAGGGAGAACCAGCTCGGGCCGCGCGTCGAGGGCCCGATCGAGTGCGCGCAGGAACTTGCGGATCCGGCGGCCATTCGTCCCCAGGTCGGTCTTCCCCTTACGGGAGCGGGAAGTTACGTCCACCCGGGTCTGCGCGTCCACGTCGAGTCCGATCTGGACGAGCACGTCGTCGGTGAAACGAAAGAGGAGGGTCTGGGCCTCGGCACGGATGAAGCCGGCCTGGTCGTTCGCCTCCAGGAGCATCCAGCGCCGCCCTCCATCCTCGATCAGCTTCAGGGCGGCCGCCCAGACCCTGTCGAAGGGAATCGCGTACCGGCGCCCCCGAAGCTCCGGATTCGGATGGTTCGGGCGGGTTCGCTCCCCCGGGCGCCGGCGGGCCGTCAAGGCACGGGGTCCAGCCGAAAACGGATCGTCACTCGCGCGGTCACCGTCTGCTCCCCGGCTTCGATCGGGGTCGGTGGCGCCTGCGCCATGTCCATGGAGCGTACGGCCATTTCCATCATCGGCACCGGGTAATAAGTGTCGGCGCCTCCCTGGACGTCCACCGGAGGCCCGAGCCGCATCCCCAGCGCCGCGGCCATGACCTCCGCCTCGGCCCGTGCAGAGGCCACGGCCTCCTGAACCGCCGCGTGCCGGTGGGGCTCGGGTTCACTCACCTCGAAGCGGAGCCCGGAGACGCGGTTGGCGCCCGCGCCCAGCGCGGCATCAATGAGGGGGCCCGCGCCTTCCACGTCGTCCGCGGCGACGGCGACCGTGTTGCGTGCCACGTAGCCCACGATCTCCTGCGGGAGATTGGCTCGAGCCGGGCCGTACCGGGGGAAGAGATTGTACCCGGAGGTCTCGAGGCGAAAGCCCGGGAGCCCCGAGCCGGCCTCCCGCACCGCCGCCGTCACGGCCGTCATGAGAGTCGCGTTTTTTTCGCCCGCTTCCCGGGCCGTCGCCCCCTCGGACTCGACCGCGAAAAAGATGCGAACCCGATCCGGCGAAGCGTCAATCTGGCCTATTCCCGTGACGGTCAAGTGGGAGCCGTCATCGTCCTCCTGTTGGGATGTGGCGGGTGCCGGTAGGAAAAGCATGGCGACGAGGACGAGGGCAGCTGAGAAGTGATGCGGGCATGGCGAGCTCATGGGGCGCTCCGTGGTCCGGGGGGGAGGGACTCGGGACTTGGTCCATCCGCTCCCTAGTATCGGTTGCGTGCCCCATCGGTTCCCCGGGTTGAAAGCCGATTCGGGGCGTCCTATCCTTCTCCGTCCGCCGGCTGACCGGCCCTTCTCGCGCGCCTCGGCGCCTCTCCCGACCGACCTCCCGCCATGAAAGCGATCATCCCCCTCGCAGGGAAGGGCACGCGGCTCCGTCCCCACACCCTCACCACGCCGAAGCCCCTCGTGAAGGTGGGCGGGCGTCCCGTGATGAGCTACATCATGGACGACCTCATCGCCCTCGGGATCGAGGAATTCGTGTTCATCGTCGGCTACCTTCGCGAGGTGATCGAGGAATACATCGCCCGCGAGTATCCGGGGATCGTCGCGCACTACGTCCTCCAGGAGGTGCAGGACGGGACCGCGGGAGCGATCAGGCTCGCCGAGCCCTTTGCGGACGACGAGGTCCTGATCGTGTTCGTGGATACCCTCTTCGACGCCGACCTCTCGCTGGCGAAGACTCTGCCTTCGGATTGGGCTGGAGTGATCTGGGCGAAAGAGGTTGAGGACTACCAGCGATTCGGCGTGATCGTCACCGGGGAAGACGGATCCATGCGGAAGATCATCGAGAAGCCGACGGAGCCGGTCTCGAAGCTCGCGAACATCGGCCTCTACTACATTCGCGACTGGAAGCTCCTCTTCGAAGGGATTCACCACGTGATTGATGCGCCGCCCGGGCCGGGGGGGGAGTGGTTCCTCACCGACGCGTTCCAGTACATGGTGGACAAGGGCGCGAAGATCCGGACGGCCGCGGTCGGGGGGTGGTACGATTGCGGAAAAATGGAGACCCTCCTCGGAACCAATCATCACCTTCTCGCCACGACTCGCGGCGGGATTTCTCCGGACGCCTCTCTCGAGGACACCGACATCATGGAGCCGGTCCGGATCGAAGCCGGCGCGAAGCTCCGCACGGTGGCGCTCGGTCCAAACGTCACCGTGGAGGCGGACGCCGTCGTGGAAGACTCGACACTTTCTCACTGCATCGTCGGGGAGGGCGCCGTGGTGCGAGGAAGTCGCCTGGAGAATTCGATGATCGGACCGGGCTCCCTCGTCGCCCGCATGCGTGGCCAGGTGAATGTGGGGGCGTTTTCCGAGGTGCGGGGCGAAGGATGACCTCCTCATCTACCGGCTGCGGCCCGGCCGAAAGAGCTCCACACCCTCCGTCCCCGCAGCGATCCGGAGGTTCCGGTCGAGCGTCGCGATCGGTAGGCCGAGGCGGATCGCCAGTTCCAGGTAAGCGGCGTCATAGGCGCTGAGCGCGCGGGTCCGGGCCAGGCGGAAGATGGCCGCGCCGGCCCGGGATCGCTCCACCGGCTCCAGCGAGAGGGGGAGAGCGAGGAGGAGCCGTGTCGCCCGGATGGCTTCGTCCGCCCGGACCCGACCGCGCCGCTCCGCGGTGAGGAGTCCGTTGGCCACCTCCAGTGTCCAGAGCGGGGCCACGACCGCGTTCTGTGTCCGGAGCGCCTCCAACACGCGTCCCGCGTAGCTGCCATCGTCGGGTCCGGTCCCCGTCTCCTGTCCGAAACACCACGCGAGGGCGACCGTCGCGTCGAGGACGAAGCTCACCCCTTCCGCCCTTCTCGAATCAGGTCGCCGACGGAGAGGTTGGGTCCGAGCGAATGCCCCGCGCGGAAAGCGAGGAGCGCCTTCACCGCCTCGTCCACCGTTTCTTCCGCCCCACCCGGGATGGGGATGAGCTGCGCGACCGGACGCCCGTGCCGGGTGATCGTGACCCGCTCTCCCGATTCCACGCGATCGAGGAGCTCCGCGAGGCGCGTCTTTGCCTCGTAGGCACCCACTTCGCTCTTGGTCAGACCTTCCATCGACTCGTATCCCGGAAGCAGGGCCGCGTCGGAAGAAAATTAGAGACTAGTCTAAGACCAGTCTAATCAAAAAAGGGCTCTGACGGCAATGATCTCGCGGTGGGGGAGGATGCCCGCGGCAGCTCGGGCCCGCTACAGCTGGTTCGCGAAGGAGAGGAGCTTGAAGCGTCCGCCGAACTCGACGATGCCGCCGAAGAGGCGCTCCTCGACCTCTTCGCCGGTGGGAAGCTTTCCAATCACGGTGCAGCCGGTCCAGATCCTTCCGGGTCCCAGAGGCTCGCCGTCTTCATCGGGACATCGGTGCCCCGTGGAATGAAGCGTTCGACCGCCGTATCTCTGGAGCAGTCGGGAGAGACCGCGGGAGCTGTAGTTCTGCTGGTGCGACCAGAGAAGATCGGGAGGAAGGTCGTAAGGGGGCTGGGTGTTCCAACTATGTGGATAGTAGACCCATGCGAACTCGGCACGCGTCATAACAAGCCCAGCGAGCCTAAAGGCGTTCGCGGACTCGAGGGCTTCAATAAACGTGTCCACGAGACCATCTCGAGACGGGGCACCTCCGGCGAGCTCGGCGACCTCCCCCAGTCCCATGCGAAAGCGGCGCAACTCCTCCTCGATCGAGAAGAGACTGTCCACGTGCGAAGGAGGAGGAAGGCCCTCTTGTTCCCACCAGGGCCTGAGGTCCGTGGAGGTAGCCGAGCCGGCTTCGGGGACGTCGCAGGCGACGGTCACGCAGGCGACGAGCCCGGTCATCACGATCACGGAAGGCTTGAACGAACGGGTAAGCATCTCGAAGCGGAGCGAGGGGAGCGTCGATTCCCGACGTCAGGATAGGAGAGGTGAGCCTCTCGGGGATCCCGGTCGCACGAAGCGGCTGGGATCCCCGAGTGCTCTGAACGGTCAGTTGCGGGCGTAATGGGTCCAGCCGGCCCACCACTGGTCACCACCGGGTGCCGCGGCGCCGCGATACGTCGTCGGCACTACGCCCGCGGCTGCTGCCTGGAGGGCCGCCGAAAGGCCGGCGAAGCTGTTCAACCCGCCCGTCGCGATCGGAGAGCCAGCCGCCGGCCGCCAGTCGAAGTTCGCCGCCGTGGCGCCCACCGTGTTCGCGGGCACGGCCATGAAAAGGCCCAGTGAAGCCGCGACCCCGGCTTCGATGGCGTTGGCGCCCAGATCCAGGGAGTGCTGCGCGCCCGTGCCCGACCCGGGGGCTGGGCCGCCCTGGAAGGTGCTGGTCACTTCCGTCAGGTAGACGTTTCGAACGGCGAGGAGGTTGTCCACCCGCCGCTGATTCGTGTTGTCGCCCCGGATTGAGATTCCCGCGCGGCTGTAACGGGCCACCACACCGTTCACGTAGAGCCCGCCCACTCCCCGGCGGAGCATCATTCCGATATTTCCGGAGCTCGATTCCCACGCTCCCAGCGGGGCACCGATCAGGGTGAAGTTCGCAAATACCGGCACGGTGAAGGGCTGAGCGTTTTCGTTGTTGTTCCCACCATTGCAGGTCCCGGCCGCGCACCCGTCGTTCTCAAATCCCTGCGGGTCGCTCGCGACCCCGCCGGCGATCCCCGCACGCGGTTCCGGCTGGAAGGACTGGAAAGCGATCATGTACTGCACGTTCCCGGCGTAGCCCTCGGACGCGTCGAAGTGGTCGTCGCCGGCTTCGTATGAGATGAGGTTGCGTGCGTTCACGGCGCCTCCGAACCACTCGAACGAGTCGTCCAGCCCGAGGAGAACCTGCACGAATTCGATCGTCGTGCCGCTTCCCACCGCCGCCATCGTGAGCGCGTTCAGCTCCTGGTTTTCGGCCGCCGGGAAACCGGCGAACTCGACCCGGACGTACCGGAGGGTGCCGGAATTGTCATTGTTATCCGTACCCCCGGCATAATTCTGTTCCGGATTCGCCTCGCTCGTCCCGGTGCCTTCGATGATGGAGGGGCTGCCCCGATTGATGATCCCATTCCCGACGAGGATGAGACCGCCCCAGTCGCCCGGACGCCGCTGTCCAACCGGGCGCGACGAGGTGAAGACGATCGGGTTCATGGCCGTACCGTTGGCCACGATCCGTGATCCGCGCGTGATGAATAGAGAAGACCCGGGTATATCGAAGTCGCCCTCGATTCGTGTGCCGACCTGGATCGTCAGCTGGGCGCCGTTCGTGACCTGGATGAATCCGGAGATCGTATAGACGGTGTCGGCGTGAAGGGTGCGGTTTTGGGTGACGTTCTCGCAGAGGACGCCCGGGTCACAATTAGAAGGCGGTCCCGGGTCCACCGGGTGGCTACTGTCGCACGCCACGAGAAGCGTGACGAGGGCCAAGAGTCCGACGAGCTTGCCTGCGCTGGTTCTCATGATCTCGCATTCCTGAGGTTGAGTTTTCCGGTCCGCGTCATGCGTCGCGTTACCACTGCCACGAGAGTCCGAAGGAGACGCTGCGCCCACTCCGGTGATAGTCTCGTACGATGGGTCCCTGGAGGACCTCATACGGGGAGTCGAGGATGTTCTTGAGGTCCAGCTTTCCCGAGGCGGCTCCGATCACCGGAAACCGAAACGAGAGGTCCACGAGAGGGCGAGGACGCTCGACCACGTCCTCGTAGGTTGCCCCTACCGCACGGGCGTTCAGGACTCGGTCGCCCACGACGTTGAAAAGGACCGTGGCGCTGAGGCCTCGAAGGGCATTGAAGTAGGTGAGCCCCGAGTTCACCACGTAGGGTGCCTGCCCGACGAGGGCGCGTGCCTCTTCGCCCTCCTGGCCCGTGTCCACCTCACTCTTCATCAGGGTCAGGTTGCCGAACACGGAGAGCGGCTCGAGAGCCGGATGAATCCAGTCGAGGCTCCGATTGACGTCCAACTCCACCCCGAAGTTCGCCGCGCTTTCGGCGTTCGCGAAGGTTCGCGTACTCGTGCCCGATCCCCCGATGTATCGCTCCTCGATCGGGTTCTCGAACCACTTCCCGAAGATACCCACCGAGATGACCTCGCCGACGCGCGGGTACCACTCCCACCGCAGGTCCAGGTTGCGGATGAGGGTTCGCTCGAGATTCGCGTCGCCGCGAACCTGTTCTCCACCTAACACCTCCCGGTAGTTGATCGGCGCGAGCTCGCGATACTCGGGGCGAGCGAGCGTTTGCGATGCCGACAGCCGAACTTGCTGTTCACCCGGGAGCTGGATGAGAGCGGAGAGGGCGGGCAGGAAGTCCGTGTAGCTCCTCGTGACGTCACTGGAAACTCCCACCGCGTTTACGGCGTTCAAGTCCAGCTCGTAATTCTCGACGCGCACTCCACCGATCAGACGGAGTCGCTCCGTGACGTTCACCTCACCCATCAGGAAGCCGGAATAGAGCCGATCGTCCGCGTCGTAGGACCCTCCCGCCTGTTCCGGAGCGAGGATGAAAATCGAGTCTCCTTCCTGAGCGAAGCGGCCGTCGAAGATCTCTTCCGGCGCCATCTGCCACCGCTCATCGCTCGGCGACCAGAAGAAGGGCTGGATCCGAAAGCCGATGCTCTCCGCGTCCCTCCCGACCCGGCGGTGTCCGACGCCTATGTTGATTCGGTTCGGCTGCCCCGGATTGCCTCCGAACGTGAACGCGTAACGCGCCGATCCCTCCAAGGCCGATTCGTCGAGGGAACCGAAGGTGCGCACCGCGCCCTCGAAGTTCTTGAGCCAGATCGGCTGTTCAGGGTCGAGCCAGGTCACGAATTCCGAGCGATCCGGCTCCGACCTGGACACCGCGGAGTTCGAGACCAACCAGTCCAGGCGATGTCGGAGCCCGAGTTGGTGCTCTCCCTGGAGCTGGTGGGATCGCACCGTCCGCTCGACGTAGGAGAGCCGCTCGACCTGAACGGTCGAGGCGGAGTTCTCATCGAAACCGATCTCGCGCCGCGCCTGGTCGTCGGCGCTCCGACTCATCGTGTTGTTCAGGTGGACCTGCGAGTGGGAACCGAAGAGGAGGCTGAGATTGAGGAGAGCGCCCATGGACACCGTGCCTGCGCTTGCTTCGCCGTCGTATCGGTCCACCTCCGAGTCGCCTGCGGCCCAGCGAGCACGGCGTTGCTCGAGCTTCACTTCCTGGCTGTTCGAGTAACTCGCCGAGCCCAGGTAGCCGATCGTCCGGCCCATGAAGTCCCCCGAGCCGCCGATCGAAGCCGAAAGAGATGCCGGAAGCCGTCCGGATTTTTCCCTGACGCTCCATGCGTTCCGGAAGGAGTTGACGATGGAGTTGACTTCGGGCCCCCTCGTTTCCGTGCCCGAGAAATTGCGCGCGGCGGCCGGGAGGGATCTCGCGTTCGCGCCCGACGCCAGCCATTCGGTTCCGGCCGACGGCGCCACGAGGAGGGTGTTTCCCACCACGTCCGGGTGATATCCGCTTCCGATCGAGAGGGAATACGTGCGGCGCGTGGGGAAGTCGGGTGTCCGAATGTCCACGGATCCACCCGAGAAGTCGCCCGGCTGATCGGGCGTGAAGGTCTTGCTCGTGGAGATGGATTGAATCAGGCCGGAGGGGAAGAGATCGAGAGGGACCGTCTTCCGCTCGGGATCCGGACTCGGAATTCGCAATCCGTTGAGCGAGCTGGTGGTATACCGCTGACCCATTCCGCGAACCTGCACGAACTTCCCGTCCTGCACCGTCACGCCGCTGACCCGCTGCATCGCCGCGGCCGCGTCCCCATCCGGGGACCGGCCGATCTGCTCCGCGGAGATCGCGCTCACCAGCGAGATGGCGCTCCGCTGCGCCCCGATCAGGGTCACCGAGCTCCCCCGCTCCTGCTGGGCCGTCACGGTGATCGCAGCCATCTCAACCGCCTGCCGCTCGAGCGTCACGTCGAGCCGAGCGGTCTGGCCCGCCACGATCTCGACCCCGGAAATCACCTTGGCGGCGTATCCGAGATAGGTGACCCGGAGAGAGAGGGGGCCGACCGGGAGGTCGTCCATCTGATACCGCCCTTCAATCCCCGAGAGCGTCCCTCTCGGTGAGCCCTCGATCTGGATTTGCGCGCCGGACAACGAGGCGCCGGTCTCTTGGCTCTTGACCTGTCCCATGATCCGGCCACGAGCGGGGCCTTCTTGTTGCGCTTGGACTGCCGCGGCGTGAGTCACCGTCAGCGCCAGGGCGAAAGTGATCGAGGCTAATCGCGTGAAAAGCTTCATTTGGCTGGCTCCCTCTGGTTTCTTCGCTGCTCCACGCGACCGACGTGGAGTCCTCCATGCCGAGGGAAGGAAGATCTGGGGGCACTGTCACAGTCCCACGGGCGCTCGTGTAACGGTTGTGTAGTGCCCGAATCACGTTGCCGTGACACCCGGCACGGAGCGTGAGTTACGAGCTTGTGACCTGGACTTTCCGCCACCGTTACGGGAGCGCCCTACCGTACGATGACGCGGCAGGTGACACGGGGCGTCACCGGTGAAACCGGGATGGATCCCTGCTTCCGCCCCGCACCGTAGACGGAGTCCAGGAGATGTTCGACGTGACCGCCAGGGCAGTGACCGAAGCGAGAAGCTCCGGGGTTCATTCCTCCGCGCGAGTGCTCGTCGTGGAAGACGAGCCCGACATCGCCGCGCTCGTCGCCTATCAGCTCACCCGGGAGGGTTTCCGCGTAGAGACGGCGCTGACCGGTGCGGAGGCGCTCGCGGCGATCGGCCGGGAAGTTCCCGACCTGGTCGTGCTCGACCGCATGCTCCCTGGGATGTCAGGGGACGAGATCCTACGCACGCTCCGGACCGAGTTGAACACCCGCCTCCTCCCCGTCCTCATCCTCACCGCCAAACGCGGAGAGGAAGACCGGATCCAGGGGCTCGAGCTCGGTGCCGACGACTACCTCACGAAGCCATTCTCCCCCCGCGAGCTGGTGCTCCGGGTGCGTTCCATTCTGCGGAGGTCGGAGCTGGGGGGGGGCGAGTCGGGCGGGCGGCTCCTGGGGATAGGACCGCTGGTCCTCGACGACGTGGCCCACGGCGTCACGATACACGGCGAGGGGCTCGACCTCACTCCGACCGAGTTTCGTCTCCTCCGCACCCTGATGGAGGGACGCGGACGAACGCAGAGTCGGCGTCGGCTCCTCGAGCGGGTTTGGGATGTGAATTCGACCGTGGCGGAACGCCTTCAGACGAGAACGGTGGACATGCACATCCACCGACTCCGGGCCAAGCTGGGCGAGATGGGGAACTGCGTCGAAACCGTCCGGGGGTTCGGTTACCGCCTGAGGGTGCCCGGGGCCGCGCTTCCCGACTGAGCCGTGAGGCCGCTCGGGCCTATACGGCGGTTTCGCGTCCGGCGTCCCGTCAGCTTACCGGACCTTCCGCCACGGGTGGGCTCTGATCTGCCGCGTCTTTTCCGGCGGCGGCCGGTCCCCCGTGTTTAATGAAGCGCCCCTCCACCATGAAGACGACGTCCTCGGAGATGTTCGTCGCGAGATCGGCCACCCGTTCGAGGTTGCGACTCACCAGGAGGAGCGAGATCGCGGAACCGATTCGGCGGGGATCTTCCATCATGTGCGTGAGGAGGATCCGGATCAGCGAATCCTGAAGCGCATCCACCCGGTCGTCACGGCGGCGCACGTCTCTGGCGAGGGCCGCGTCTCCCCGCGTGAAGGCGTCCAGGGCGTCCGTCAGCATCTGGCGCGTCAGGCGCGCCATTTCGCCGAGCTCGGGAAATCGCCCAAGGGTTGGATATTTCCCGACATGTTTCACCGCCTGAGCGACATTGACCGCGTGATCCCCGATCCGCTCGAGGTCGCTCGAGATCCGCATCGCCATCGTGATCAGGCGAAGGTCCCGAGCCACAGGCTGATGGAGCGCGAGCATATTGATCGAGGCCTCGTCGAGCTCGAGCTCGATCGCGTCCACCGACCGGTCTCCCTCTTCCACGCTGCGCGCCTTGACCTCGTCGCGTTCGGCGAGGGACTCCACCGCGATGCGAAGGAGGTCCTCGACCATGACCGACATCTCCAGGAGCCGGGCCTTGAGGGTCTCGAGGTCGTCGGAAAGGTGGCGGGCGCCGCTGGTAGGGCTCATCCAAATCTCCCCGTGATGTAGGCTTCGGTCCGCTCCTCGCGTGGATTCGTAAAGAGGGAATTCGTCTCCCCGAATTCCACGAGCTCGCCGAGGTAGAAAAAGGCCGTGAAGTCGGAGACACGCGCCGCCTGCTGCATGTTATGCGTCACGATCACGATCGTGTAGTCCTGCTTCAGCTCGTAGATCAGGTCTTCGATTTTCTGCGTCGCGGTCGGATCGAGGGCGCTCGCCGGCTCGTCCATGAGGAGCACCTGGGGACGAACTGCGAGCGCCCGAGCGATGCAGAGGCGCTGCTGTTGCCCCCCGGAGAGGCTCGTCGCGCTGTGGTGGAGGCGGTCCTTCACCTCGTCCCAAAGAGCCGCATGCCGAAGGACTCGCTCGACCATCGCGTCCATCTCGGGGCCCTTCACGATTCCGTGCCGCTTCGGTGCGAAGAGAATGTTGTCTCGGATGCTCATCGTGGGGAATGGATTCGGCCGCTGGAAGACCATCCCGACCTTGGTCCGGAGTTGCACCGGATCCATCCCGTTCGCGTAGATGTCCTGGTCTCCGAGAAAAACGCTCCCCGTGACGCGGGCAGTGGGGGCGTAGTCATGCATCCGGTTGATCGAGCGCAGGAAGGTCGTCTTCCCACATCCGCTCGGACCGATGATGGCGGTGACGTTTCTCGCCGCGATGCTCATATCCACGTTGTTCACTGCCGGGCGTCCCCCGAAGGAGACGCTCAGCGAACGTGTGGTGATGGCCTCGGCCACGGCTCGATTCTCCCTTTTTTCCGGCGGATCAGCGGCCGGCAATGAAGCGGGCACGGCGCGCCCACAATGTCCGGGCCACCACGTTCGTGAGCAACACCATCGCCACAAGAACGAGGGCGCCGGCCCAGGCCTGCTCGTGCCAGTGCTCGAACGGGCTGATCGCATACGAATAGATGTTCACCGGCATCGTGGCCGTCGGCTGGTCGAGCCCTTCCATCCAGTAGCGGCTGTTGAATGCCGTAAAGAGGAGGGGGGCCGTTTCGCCGGCGATCCGCGCGGTCGCGAGCATGATCCCGGTCAGGACATTTCCCATCGCGGCCGGGAGAACGACGCGAAGCGTCGTCGGGGCGTCGGCGACCCCGAGGGCGAAGGAGGCTTCGCGCTGGTCCACCGGGACGAGCCGGAGCGCTTCCTGCGTCGTGATCGCGACCACCGGGATAAAGAGGACCGCGAGCGCGACACCGCCCGACATGGCGCTGAACCGTCCCATGGTCACCACGATGAGACCGTATGCGACAATGCCGGCGATGATTGAGGGAATCCCCGCCATCACTTCGGAAAGGAAACGCGCACTTCTTCCGAGGGCGTTGTTTCCGAACTCGCTCATGTAAATCCCGGTCCCGACTCCCACGGGGACGCCAATCAGCATGGCCATCCCCACGACGACGACCGATCCCACAATCGCGTTGCCCCAGCCCCCGCCTCCGACCGTCGGGGGAGCGGGAAGGGCCGTCAGGAATTCGAACGAGATATGCGCGGCGCCGACAGCGATGACTTCCCAGAGGACCCACACGAGAGGGACCACGGCGCAGAGGAGGGCCGCGATACAGAGGGCGACGAGGATGTGGTCCCGAAGGAGTCGGAGCCGCAGGCGCGTCGGCATGGACTCGGCCGCGGCAATGGGGTGCGAGCTCATACGCCTCTCGCCTGAACCCGCATGAGGATCAACCGTCCCATCGTGTTCAAGAGGAACGAGACGGCGAAGAGGATGAGGCCGATCGCGACGAGCGAGCTCACGTGCAGGCGCGATGCGGCTTCGCGGAGCTCGTTCGCGATGATGGCCGTCATCGAGTTCCCGGGCTGGAAGTAGTCGAAGGTCAATCCGAGACTGTTCCCGATCGTCATCGTCGTGGCCATCGTCTCGCCCAGCGCACGCCCGAGCCCGAGCACGGCGGCGCTGAAGATCCCCGGTCGCCCATAGGCGAGGACCACGTGGCGCACCGCTTCCCACCGGGTCGCGCCGAGGGCGAGAGCGCCCTCCTTTTGCTCGCGGGGGACGGCCATCAGGACCTCGCGGCTGAGGGAGGCGATGATCGGGATGATCATGATCGCGAGGATCAGGCTGGCGGTGAACAGGTTGTAGCCCGGGCCGGGTTCCCCGAAGAAGGGGAAGAAGCCGAGTGGGCTCGAGGCGATGAGGGGCACGACATGCTGCTGGACGAGGGGGGCTAGGACGAAGATCCCCCAGAGGCCGAAAACGACGGACGGGACCGCCGCGAGGAGCTCGACCACGAAGATCAGCGGGTCGCGGAGCTGCCGCGGCGCGTATTCGGACAGGAGGATCGCGATGCCGAGGCTGATCGGGAGTGCAATGACCAGCGCCATCAGGCTCGTGAGAAGCGTGCCCACGATGAAGGGAAGCGCTCCGAAGTCCCCCCGGACCGGATCCCACTCCGTTCGCGTGACGAAGGCAAGTCCCCACTCGCTCCAGGTGGGACGCGAATCCAGCACGAGTCGGAAAACGATGAGGATCGTCACGAGAACGACGAGCGCCGCGAGGGCACCCGTCACATAACGGAACCAATGCCTGCGGAACCCTCCGCCTCCCGCTTCCGTCACCAGCTTCTCACGCGTTCGCCATTCAGGTGGATCCGGTCGAGCGTCTCGAGATTGAGCGCCCGTACGTTTTCGGGGAGAGTGGCGTTGTTCACGTCATTATTGTACGCCTGTCCCTCGGTCACCGCCCACTCCAGCCAGCGGACGATCGCCTCGGCTCGCGCCGGAGTCATCTGGTTTCCCATGACCCCGAGGTCCTCGTAGACCAGGAAGTATGAAAAGGAGGAAATCGGATAGGAATCGGGCCCCACCGCATCCGTGAAAGACACCTCGCTCCAGGCCTCATGGCCGGCGGGAAGGATGTTTACCGCCGAGGCCGCGGCGGCGGTTCCGGCTTCGAGCGAGGGCTTGATGAAGTTCCCCGCCTGATTGCGGATCGCGGCGGTCGGGAGGCCGAGGCTGCTCGCGTAGGAGAGCTCGATGTAGCCGAGCGAGTGAGGGTTGTTCTGGATCGCGCCCGCCACACCCTCGTTCCCATTTCCTCCAATTCCGAGAGGCCAGGCGACCGAGGTCGCGAATCCCACCGATTCGCTCCAGGCGGGGCTCACCTTGCTCAGGTAATCCGTGAAGACGTAGGTCGTCCCGGAGCCGTCGGATCGGTGCACGACCACGATGGCTTCGTCGGGGAGAGTGGCGCCCGGGTTGACCTCGAGGAGCCGCGGGTCGTTCCACCGCGTGACTCGGCCGAGATAGATGTCAGCCAGAACGTCCGGGGTGAGCCGGAGCTCAGGGTTTCCGGGAAGGTTGTAGGCGACGGTCACGGTCCCGATCGTGAAGGGGAGCGTCAACGTGCCGGCCGCCGTCGCGAACTGCTCCGCCGTGAGCGGTGCCTCGGAGGCACCGAAGTCCACCGTCTTGTCGGTGTGCGCGCGGATCCCGCCGCCGGAGCCGATCGAATTGTAGTTCACCCGGCCGCCCGTGGCCGTCTCGTATTCGCTGCTCCAGAGGGTGATGAGGGGCATCGGGAAGGTGGCACCCGCGCCCGTGAGCGTCGGCGCTCGTCCCTCCGTGCCGCTCCCGCCTCCACACCCCGCGACTCCCAAGAGGAAAACCACGCCTAACAGGGACCGCATGATACGTCCGTTCGCTCGGTTCATTGACCCTCTCCCGTGGTTTCAAGCTCTCTAAAGTGCATCTAAAGTTGGTGGGTTCGATCAGGTTCAGGTAACGAACGCATCTTCCTCTCGTAACGATCGGATTTCCCGTTCAACGGGGCCGCTTACAGGGCGAGCTGAAACTGAACGCGGAGCTCACGAGTGTCCAAATCGGTCCCGTCTTCGTGGATGTTCCGGATGTCGGCCTGGATCTTGGCGTTGTGGGCGCGGATGTAATAGCTGTAAGCGAGCCCGAGCTCGGTCCGGTCGGCGTTCGGGGCGTCGGGTTGGACTCCCGCCACGCGCGCCGCCACCTCGTGGTGGAGGCCCGGGAAGAGGATCCCGCCCTGGACGTACCACCCGCTCGCGGTCTCCTCCACCCCTCCCACGGGATCCACCCACTCCCCGAAGACTTCGGCCGTGGCGCTGAAACCTCGCAGCTTGAAGGCGATCTCCGTATTGAACCGGGTGATCTGGACCTCTTCTTCCTCCTCCCCGCCGGTGGTGTTTCGCAGCCCGGCGACGCCAATGGCGAGGCGTGGGTCCTCGGGGTAGTCGTGCGCGCTCTCCACGGGTGAGTAAGAACCCCACGGCGTGAACACGATTCGTCCCACGGTCATGAAGCGGTTGTCCGAGTTTACGGACCGTCCGATTCCTTCACCGTTGTAAAGACCCAGGTTCACCTCGACTCGGTTCTCGGCGGCCCGCCCGAGGAGAGCGACGCCCTGCTGGCGGTCCGCATTAAAGCGACTGTGTACGATCGTGCGGTCCACGAACTGGAGATTGGCAGAGGAATTCAACCACTGGCGCCCGAAATAGGCCTTTCCCTGGCCGAACCAGACGGTGAGTGCGTCGGTCGCAGCCAAGCGGATGTACGCGTCGAGGAGGGTCCCGCCCGAACCGGAGAGATCGGCCTGGATTCCGTAGCTGAATCGCTCGTATGCTTCCCCCGAGAGGGAGAGCCGGGCCCGCTGAACGCGGAAAGTGTTCGTCCCGTCTTCCGGCCCTTCGGGTTCGGTCCCCGTGTAACGGACCTGAACACGCGCGCCGGGCGACATCGTAAAAGGGGGATCTTCCGGTTCCTGCAGCGCCTCCGCCGGGGTGGCCGCCCCCAGAACGGATAGGGCACAGGCTAAACCCACTCCCGACCCTCGCAACGCACGCGTCATCGTCACCTCGCCATGTAGAGACTCTGGGTGGGGTCCCGGCCTTTCCCCGACCGCCGGGATCCGCGGTCCTTCGGGGGACTGTCCTCCGGCGATGTTTCACCTTAGTGACGGGTGGTCGCCGAAGCGTAACGCCTTTGTAACGGTGCCGTTACAAAGTGGGGGTCGAGGCGGGATCCTGCGGGGATGCGATAGGTGACTGCTCGGGTGGGAGGGAGAATCGGATCGTCGTGCCGCGCCCGACTTCGCTCTCGGCTTCGACGCGCCCCCCATGCCGCTCGATCAGGTGCCGGACGATCGAAAGGCCGAGGCCGGTTCCCCCTTCGGACCGCGAGCGGGCCGGATCCACACGATAGAACCGTTCGAAGATCCGGCTCAGGTGCGGAGCGGGAATCCCGCTTCCCGTGTCCCGGACCTCGATCTGCACGCCGCCTTCGTGCATGGGAGTGGCCACGACATCGATCCGACCCCCCGCCGGCGTGTACCGCAGCGCGTTGCTGAAGAGATTCGTGAAAATTTGATGGAGGGCTTCGGGGTCGGCCTCGACTTCCTCCGCACCCGCACCGAGGGTCATCCCGAACGCGACGCGGCGCTCTGAGGCAGCCGAGGCGAAGGACCGCCAGCTTTCCTCGATGGTCTCCCTCAGGTCGAGGGATTCCGGCGTCAATTTCCAACCTCCCGACTCGATCCTGGACAGGTCGAGAAGATCGTCGAGAATGGATTGGAGCCGGTCCACGTTCGCGCGGAGACTGTCCCCGAACTGGGCTCGAAGCGCCGGTGGGAGGTCCTCGTCGAGGAGGGTCTCCGCGTGCCCTCGGATCACGGTGAGGGGTGTTTTCAGCTCGTGAGAGGCGTTCGCCACGAAGTCGCGCCGGACCCCCTCCAGACGGCGGAGCTCCGAGGTATCGAGGAAGACGAGGACCGCTCCTCCGCGTGGGAGCGGCTGGGCCGTGGCCACAAGGTATTTTTCGTCGTGGGTGAGCTCGGTGGGAGGAACCGAGGTGCCGTCGAGGACCCGGCTCACGAGCTCGAGAAAAGGTTTGCGGCGAGCGATCGCCTCGGGCGGGATCCCGCCGACCTCGCGTCCGAGGTCGAACATCACCCGGGCGGCTGGATTGGCGCGCCGGAGGGCTCCGTCCGGGCCGATGGCCAGCACACCCTCCGCCATCGAATCGATGAGGGCGTTCATCTCCTCCCGTTCGCCCTCGAGCTGGGCGAGCCTCTGCTGGAGCTCTTCCGCGAGGCCCTGGAGCGCCGAACCAAGCTCTCCCAACTCGTCTTCGCGCGACCCACGGAGTCGCGCACCGATGGCCTCGCCCCCCATGGACGCGGCGATGTCGCGAAGCCGGCGAAGGGGGCGCGTAAACCAGATGCTGAACGCAAAGGAAAAGGCTGCGGCGACGAGGAGGGCGAGGATCCCGGCCTGGATGATCTGACGGCGGGCCCGCGCCACGGCGGTCTCGATCTCGTCGATCCCGACCCCGAATCGCAGGACAATGCCGTCGGAGGTGAGGGTCGCGGCGTAGAGGATCTCGGCGTCCGTCGTTGTGCTAAGACGAACGGCCCGCCCCGTGGCTTCGGCGAAGGCGGCGATGACCTCCGGGCGGTCCAGATGGCTCTCGGCTTCGGCCAACTCACCGGCATCCAGCCGGGAGTCGGCGACGAGGGCACCGTTCGGTGCGATGATCGAGACGCGGTGACCGGTGACCCGTCCGAGGTACCGGGCCAGGGAGTCCGGTTCGGCTCCGGCATTTTGTGCGTACAGCTCGCGGCCGAGGGCCAGCTCGCGTTCGAGCTCGTCGCCCGCCTGTTCGAGGAGGGGCTCGCGAAGGGCCGCGTCCACGCCGAGGATCAGGGCGACAACGACTCCCGCGACCAGTAGCGCGTAACTGAGGAAGAGCTTGTGGTGGGCCCGAAGCCGCATGGGCTATTCCGACCTGAAGCGATACCCGAAGCCCCGGACCGTCTCCAGCCAGTCGGACGCCTCGCCGAGCTTGGCCCGAAGGCGCTGCACATGCATGTCCACGGTTCGCGTGGTGATCCGCGCCGTCGTCTCCCACACGGCTTCGAGGAGCTGCCTCCGCGACTGAACTCTTCCGCGACGCTCCACGAGGACGAGCAGGAGCCTGTATTCGGTCGGCGTGAGAACGAGAGGCTTGCCATTCACTTCGACCTGCGCCGCCCCGGTATCTATGGTGACCGGACCGCCCCGGAGGAGCTGGCCGCCGGGGCTCCCGGGCGGATGCTGGCGGACCCGCCGGAGCACCGCACCGACCCGGAGAACGAGCTCCTGGGGAGAAAAGGGCTTCGAGAGGTAGTCATCCGCTCCCAGCCGGAGCCCCTCGACTCGATCGTCTTCCTCTCGCCGGGCAGTGAGGAGAATGACCGGAATGTTTTCAAGCTCGGGGCGGCGACGCAGCTCGCGCAGGACATCGAGCCCCGGCATTCCCGGGAGCATGAGATCCAGCACGATGAGGTCGGGGCGTTC
Organism: Gemmatimonadota bacterium; assembly: GCA_040882465.1. Classification (NCBI taxonomy): domain Bacteria; kingdom Pseudomonadati; phylum Gemmatimonadota; species Gemmatimonadota bacterium. The sequence goes on along the minus strand of JBBEBG010000026.1, from coordinate 10,532 downwards.
CCGCTCCACCGCCTCCAGTGCCTCCTGTCCGTCCGACACCGTACGAACCCGGTAAGACTCCCGCGCCAGGTGATACGCCACGAGGGCGGAGATGTCCGGCTCATCGTCCACGACGAGGATGTGGTCGCTCATGGCGCCGAATATATCCCTTCTTCGAAGTGCGGTGCGAGGATCGGCTCGTAACGTCCTCGTTCTGGAACCGAGAGGGCCGCTCGCGGTAAAACTCCGACCCCGGCCGTCGGGCCGCCTCTTCTCCTCACGACATCGGATACCCATGGCGAACCGCGTGGTCCATTTCCAGACGACCCAGGGCGACTTTCGCGTGGAGCTCTTCGAAGCTCAGGCGCCGGGGACGACTACGAACTTCCTCTCTCTTGTGGAGAAGGGGTTTTACGACGGAACCATCTTCCACCGGGTCATCGAAGGGTTCATGATTCAGGGCGGATGCCCGGAAGGGACGGGAAGGGGGGGGCCGGGGTACAAAATCAAGGACGAAATTCACCCTGAGCTCCGTCACGGCGGAGCGGGCGTCCTTTCGATGGCCAACGCGGGGCCGAACACGGGCGGATCGCAGTTTTTCATCACCCTCGCGGCCACCGGGTGGCTCGACGGAAAACACGCCGTCTTCGGGAGCGTCGTAGGGGGAATGGAGGTCATCCGGGAGATCGGAGCCACAAAGACGGACCGGGGAGACCGCCCGGTCACCCAGATCGTCATAGAGAAAGTCTCGGTGGAGGCACCCTCATGAGTGCGAAGGGCCCGGCGAAAGTCGAAAAGAGCGACGCGGAGTGGCGGGAGAAGCTCACCTCCGAGCAGTACGAAGTGACGCGCAAAAAGGGGACGGAGCGCGCCTTCACGGGGGAATATTGGGACAACAAGGAACCGGGGATGTTCCGGTGCGTTTGCTGCGATGCTCCCCTCTTTTCCTCCGAGACCAAATACGACTCCGGGACGGGGTGGCCCTCCTTCCACAGCGCCGTGGATCCCCAAGGAATCAAGGAAGAGGAAGACCACTCGCTGTTCGCGCGCCGCACGGAGGTCCTCTGCGCGGCCTGCGACGCACACCTCGGGCATGTCTTCGCGGATGGGCCGGCACCGACGGGACTTCGTTACTGCATCAACTCGGCGGCCCTTCGGCACGATCCGGAATCGAAGTAGATGCGCCGGGACCTCGCGGTGGCCGCCCTCTTGCTCCTCCTCCTTTCCGCGTGCGCGGGACGGTCGTCGGCGCCGCCATCCCCCGGATACGAGCGGGGAGGGATGCCGGAGCTGCGGGGCGCCCGGGTTCTCCTCCTCCCGCTTCAGCTGAGGACCGGGGGGCACTCCGATTTCGATCGGGAGCTCGAGTACGCCCTCCGCCAGCGTCCCGGGGGCACGGATTGGGTGGCGCCCGAGGCGATCCGGCAGGTCCTCGCGCGGAGCCCCGGTACGGGAATCCTGATAGACCAGCTCCCGGTCCGGCCCTTCCTCGCGGGGGAGCTTCTCCGCGTGGGCGATCCGCTTTTCGGGGACCTCTACAGACTCGGGGCGCTTGTGGGGGCCTCCTGGGCCCTATTGCCAGTCGAGGCGAAGGCGCGCATGGAGGGGGCCGCCGAAGCGATCGAGCTGTCCGCCGCGCTCCTCGACGTTCGAACCGGGAGCGTCGTCTGGTACGGAGTGGTGGAAGGGGCTCCGGGGAGCCCGGGAGCGCTCGCCACCTCGGCTTCGGCGGCCGAGGTGCTGGCCCGGCGGGTATCGGGATGACCATGCCATCCACTCTTGCGCGGGGATTCGCGCTGACCGGTGCGGCGGTGCTCTTTCCCGCCCTGGGGTGCTTACCGGAGGACGCGTCTCCCGACCCGCCCTCGGCGGAGGAGGTCGCTTCGCATTATACCTTCGAAGGTGATCTCGAAGTCGAGATGAGGGGGAACGTGGCCCAGATCAGCGTGACGATCGACCGTGAACAGTTCCGCATGGGCGGCGAGCTCTGGGCGCGCGCGGCTCCCCATGTCTTTCTCTTCTCTCCGGCGACACGGGATGCCTTCGAGACGCACGCTGGGCTCGGCGGCGTGCGCGTCATCGTGAACTATCACAATGGGGCGATGGTGGGACAGGCGCTCCTGGAGCGCTCCACCCTCAACTCCGTTGGGTGGGACCGCGCCCTTAACGTGGCGGGGCGCGCGAGGACCCAGGGAACGCAGAGCCCCGGGTACATGCGGGATCTGGTGAGCTGGGGTGAGGACCATACGGATTTTCAGTATAATCCGGAGTACGTTCCCGGAGCTCCGTAGCCTCACCATTCGCGTTGCGGAGCCCTTCCGGGTGAATTTCACCCCTGCTCCGCGGAGACGCACCGGGGCCCGATGCCAAAAACGATCACCGTGATCCCGGGGGATGGGATCGGGCCCGAAGTGATGAACGCCACGCTCCAGCTTCTGCGGGAGGCGGGAGCGGATCTCGACTTCGAAGTCCAGCTGGCCGGGATCGCCGCCCTCGAGGCGGTCCAGGATCCTCTCCCTGCGGCCACACTCGACTCGATCCGGAGGAACGGGGTGGCCCTGAAGGGTCCTCTCACCACGCCGCTCGGCTCCGGGTTTCGCTCGATCAACGTCGCGATCCGAAAGGAATTCGACCTCTACGCGAATGTCCGTCCGGCGCTCACCCTCGTCCCGGGCCAGAGGTACGAAGACATTGATCTCGTCCTCATTCGTGAAAATACCGAGGGGCTTTACGTGGGGGTGGAGCACTACATCGGCCTCGGCGGGGACGCGCGCGCCGCGGCCGAGTCGGTGATGATCATCACACGCTTCGGGTCGGAGCGAATTGTCCGATATGCTTTCGAATACGCCGTAAAAAACGGCCGCAGGAAGGTCACGCTCGCGCACAAGGCGAACATTCTGAAATACACGCAGGGACTTTTTCTGGACGTCGGACGCCAGATCGCCGCAGAGTATGAGGGACGGGTGGCGTTCGAGGATCGGATCATCGACGCGACGGCCATGCACCTCGTCAAGAATCCTTACGGCTTCGACGTCCTCGTGATGGAGAACATGTTCGGGGACATTCTGAGCGATCTCATGGCCGGGCTTGTCGGGGGGCTCGGGATGGCTCCTGCGGGAAACATCGGAGAAGACGCGGCGATGTTCGAAGCGGTGCACGGTTCGGCGCCCGACATCGCGGGGCGGGGGATCGCGAATCCGACGGCCCTCATGCTTGCAGGCGCCATGATGCTCGACCACGTGGGGCAGCCGGAGCCCGCAAAGCGTATCCGGGGTGCGCTTCGGCAGACTCTCGCCGACCCCGCCCTCCGCACGGGGGACGTAGGGGGCCCACTCGGGACGGCTCCCTTCACGGCGGCGGTGACCCGGAATCTCTCATGAGCGGTCGCCCATGAACCGCCCGTCCGATCGCAGTCGCGACTCCCTCGAGGACTTCACCTGCGTCCGGTGTCTCCAGCCGAGGCCCGCGCGGAACCTCGACCGGCTCCTCTGGTGCGACGAGTGCGTCACGAAGGCTCGGCGGCGTGCGGCGACGCGGGGATGGATTGCCGGTGGGGTGTTCACTCTGCTTCTCGCGCTGTACATCTGGTTCGTGATTCAGCCGGATCTTTCCCTGATCCCCGCCGCATGGGCGGCGACTCTCCTCATCGCCTTCTACCTCGGAGCGCGAGTCACGCGCGAGTTGCTCTATGGACTCGACCGCGCCCGCAACCACCCGGCCGCGGAGGCCGTGCCCCCCACCCCCAAGGAGTGATCATTCATGGCGTCGGCTTACGAGGGCGTGGACTTCTATGACGTGGATTCCCTCCTCTCCGAAGAAGAGCGGATGGTGCGGGACACGATCCGCGACTGGGTGGAATCGCGCGTTCTCCCCGTCATTCGTGAAGCCTATGCTGGGAGGTACTTTCCGAAGGAGCTCATTCCCGAGATGGGCGAGCTCGGAATCCTCGGCGCGAATCTTCCAGAAGATCACGGCTGCGCGGGACTGAACAACGTCGCGTACGGGCTTATCATGCAGGAGCTCGAGCGAGGCGATTCGGGGATCCGCTCTTTCGCTTCGGTGCAGGGCGCCCTCGTCATGTACCCGATCTTCGCCTTCGGGAGCGACGCGCATCGCACCGAGTGGCTACCCAGGCTCGCCTCCGGCGAAAAGATCGGCTGCTTCGGGCTCACCGAGCCCGACTACGGCTCCAATCCTGCCGGGATGATCACGACCGCGAAGCAGACGATGGGGGGATGGCTGCTGAACGGGACGAAGATGTGGATCACGAACGGCTCGATGGCCGACGTGGCCCTCGTTTGGGCGCAGACCGGGGATGCCGGGGATGCGTCGGGGATCCGCGGATTTCTCGTTCCAACGAACACGCCGGGATTCACCGCGCGCGATCAAAAGGGGAAGCTCTCCCTTCTCGCTTCGGACACGAGCGAGCTTCACTTGGAAGACGTCGAGGTTCCCGCCTCGGCGCTCCTTCCCGGAACGTCCGGGCTCAAGAGTCCCCTCATGTGCCTGACGCAGGCTCGTTACGGGATCGCCTGGGGCGCGGTGGGGGCGGCGATGGCGTGTTACGAGGAGGCGCGGCGGTATTCGGTGGAACGCGTCGCCTTCGACGGACCGATCGGTGGAAAGCAGATCCAACAGGTGCGGCTGGCAGACATGCTCACGGGGATCACGCAGGGCCAGCTCCTCACCCTTCAACTGGGCCGCCTCAAGGACAGAAAGACGATGACGCCGCAGCAGGTGTCGCTCGCCAAGCGGGCCAATGTGGACATGGCGTGCAACGTCGCGCGTGAGGCCCGCCGGCTCCTCGGAGCGAACGGGATCCTCGTCGAATACGCGGCGATGCGTCACATGGCGAACCTCGAGTCCGTGTATACCTATGAGGGAACGCATGACGTGCATGGCCTGATTCTCGGCCAGACGGTAACCGGGCTCTCGGCCTTCTGATCGGGGGTTGACGCGTGGAGTCGGGTCGGTAGCTTCAACCGCTCCGGGGCCAAGGCCTCGGAAGTCCGCGCCGCTAGCTCAACTGGCAGAGCAACGGACTCTTAATCCGTAGGTTCTAGGTTCGATTCCTAGGCGGCGCACTCCCACAGGTGGCCCCTCAGTCCTCCACGGGCCTGGGCTTCATCCGTTGCCTCAGCACATACCGCCAGGCCTAGAGGCCGCTCGCTGCAAGCACCACCACCATGATCAAGGGCATAATCAGGGCGAGGACGGCCGTTACGAGCGAGAGGGTGTTCTCGAGAGATGCCACCGCGAAATTGCCGGTGCCTCCGGTCGCGACCGATGATGTGCCTCTCAGGATGACCGTGCCGGCTTGCACCAGGCCAGCTGAACCGCCGCCCGCCACGGCAGCCAAGAACCACTGTAAAGCGGGTGGGAGATCGCCGAAGACGGAGGCGGCAGCGAGAGCACCGGCGATCAAGGCCGCGGGTGTTGCGATCGCGTCCAGGGCGTTGTCTGCCCAAGGAATGTAGTACGCGAAAATCTCGACGAAGGTGGCCGTCCCGAAGAGGGTGAGTGCGGGCCACGATGAGATCCACGCAAGGTTCTCAGCCGGTGTGAAGTGGCCCGAGAGCCCCGCGGCGCTCAGAACCAGAAGCGGCGCAAAAACGCGAAACCCACAGGCAGCACTGAGGCAGATTCCAAGCGCCACGCTGTTTAGAACATCCATCGCTTCATTCCGTCGGCACGATGCATCCCAACGGGCCAAGGAGTGTCGTCATTCCTTGGGGCCTCGTAGCGTGGCATCGATCTGGCGGATCGCTCCCAGGTGGTAAGCCAGGTGAGCGATGCTTCCCACCACACCGTCCAACTCGACGCCACGGACCTGGCGCTGGGATTGGAGCGCCAAATGCCATCTTTCCGCCTCGTCGCGCAATCCCGCACGCAGGTCGAGCCATTCTTCTTCAGACACCGACACTGTTTTCCAGGATAAGGACCAGTCCGCATCGGGGAACGGGTTTTCGCCCGCTGCCCATCGATTCATCAGGGACAGTCCATAGCGGAGGTGATCAACGTGCGCCGCGATGGTGGCACCGCCACCGCGTGACGCGGACGCCGCGGCAGCAGACAATCCATCCAGGGACGCCAACAATCCCCGATCACCTCGATTGAGCACAAAGGAACCCGCTTCTGGAGCGCCGTTCACAAGCTCACTGAGGAGTGACGGGAGGCTGCGGTTCAGGTCATCCGAAAGCATGACTGCGGGTCCATTCGGGAAGAGAGCGAGACGCCATCGAAGCGTGACTCGTGGTTAGGGCTCGTCAGCGCTGGGCCCGTAGATCTGCGGCACCGTGGATCCCATTGGGCGCGGGTACGTCGTGATCTGACCACGGTGGTGAACGATATCGAAGAGGAAGCTCCATGCCATGGGTGCCGCGGGTCGTTGGCTTCCGAAGAATTCGAGCATGCCGTTCCAGCGCTCGGACGGCAGCGCGTGCCACCGGCTTGCCAGGGTGGCTCCCTGTTCTTCATACGCCTGAAGAATCTCGCGCATGGTCGCGGGCATCTGTGGCGGATCCCTCAGGAATTCGCGCGAGCACGTTTCGCGTGGCCTTCGCTTCGTCAGTCCAGAACTTGGTGAAGAGCTCTTTCTCGTCCATGACGTGTTCCCGGTTGGGCTAGTGGTGAATCCAGAGGCGGGCACGAGGCTCCGCGCGTAGGTCGGCTGAACGGCGAGTTACTCTCCGAACTGGGTAAAGAGGAGGCCGCGTCGGCAGGGTGACGTGGGATGCCACTTGTCGTCTGGTCCGAGATCGGTCGGCGCGCGAACCGTGATGGCGACGTACTCTGCGGGCTGAGGGGCCACCAAATCATCGCCGTCCTCGGGGAACTCCACCACGCTGTCTGACGCGTGCCGAGTGAGCTCGCGGAGTGGAGCGCCGCTGGCGAGAGCGGCCGCGATGGCCTCGCCCAGCAGCGGCAGGAACCGAGAGTCCTCGGTGCCGGCCTTCCACAACTCGGGAGGTCGCTCAACTTTTATGTATGCGCGGGATCGGAGAATAGGATCGAGTCGCATCGCTTGACTCCAGGAAAGAAACTGCCCCGGTCGATCCCGGCCCTTCTCCCCGCCGTCTAACGCCTCGGTTCAGCGGCCCGTCCGCTGCAACCGACAGTTGGGCGCTGGTGATGCGTTACTTATGTGCCGTATCCGAATCGAAGATCACGGTCTCCTGGCCGACTTCTACTTCGCCGTACTTGAGGCCGCCAGTACGCTCGTACACGTGCAGGACAGCACCGGCAGCGGTCTGCTGTGTGTCGAAAAGCCGGAAGCTGCCTGGGATTGTGCCGTCGCCGAAGAGGCGCTTGCCGGTGCCGACAACAACAGGGAAGTGCCAAATACGAAGCGTGTCGATCAGATTGTGCTTGAGCAGGGTTTGAAGGAGGTCGCTGCTGCCGTGGACCTGAATCTCGCCACCTTCCTGTGCCTTGAGCTTTGCTACCTCCTCGGCTACGTCGCCTTTGAGCAGGTGGGAATTGTTCCAGGTAACTTTATCGAGCGTGCGCGAAGCAACGAACTTCGGTCGCGTGTTGAGGGCCCCAGCGATCTCGTCCGCCGGGTCGGTGGACTTGGGCCAAGAACCCGCGAAGATCTCATAGGTCTTGCGGCCGAGAAGGAAAGCACCGGCTCGCTTGGTCCACTCAGTCATGATTTCGCCAAACTTCTCGTCAAAATAGGGAACTAACCAGCCGCCGTGCCGGAAGCCGCCTTCGCGGTCCTCGTTAGGGCCGCCGGGCGCCTGCATGACGCCGTCCAGAGTCAGGAAGGTTCCCACAACCAGCTTTCTCATGGTCTTCGTCCCCCCTGCGGTTCTACATGCACATAGCGTTTCGGCGCGTAAGCTGCGCGAAGATGGGTTGAAGATTCCCACCGGAATGGCGACCGCGCCAGCTTCACGCGCCCGTTAGGCAGGCCCCCGCGCTACTTGGCGCCTCCACGCCACCATCATTCCCCTTCTTCCTCAACAGGATCGCGAGCAACAGCATGAAGAGCGGTGCCGTAAGCGCCCATGGAAAACCCAGGAATAGCAAGTTCTGCGAGTACGTGGGGTAGAAGTACACGACGCTGATCGGAATCGTGACGAGAGCGTGAGCGATGAAGGATCTCCGCACCCACCGCTCAAACCCGGTGTTGCCCAAGGCAGGAAGGGCCAGCAGCGTCGCCAACCCCATCGCGATGTAACCGATCGCATCGTAATCCCAGAAGAGCGAATGCGGTGCTTGCTCCAGGACTCGGATCGCCTCTGACGTCCCGGCCAACCTCGCCGGGATTACCGTCGCGAGTTGAACTACGTAGTTAGCCGTGACAAAGACTGCGTAGACGATGGCGAAGATCAGGGCCGCATGCGTCCAGAATTGCCGATCCCTCGGGCTTAGGTGGTGGAAAGCCAGCATCTCGAGAATGAACGGGACCACAATGCAGAGGGATGTGCCGTAAATCAGAACGTCGTCGAGCGGAAATCGGAGGACACCCATCACCTGCAGGATCTGCACAATGTCGTAAGCGAGGGCAAACGCACCCGCGGCAACACCGGACCAGAACCCGATCTCCCCGACCGCTCTCGGCATGGACCACCTCTCGAAACCGCATTGATGCCAAATGCCTTAGCCCTGGGAGCTGTCCCCTCACGGCGCCCGGCATAACGACTTTGGGTTTCTACTGCGGGAGAATCATGCCTGCCCGGGGGCATGTGTTGCAAGACACATGGCCCCTGAGCTTCGCGTATCGCCTGCAGGAGTAAATCCTGGTTAGAAAGCACTGGTTACCGGTCACCCTACACGTACCCCAACACCTCGAAGATCTCCTGCTTCGATGCCAGTGGAAACGCGGTCGAGCGGCTCTCGTCGCAGCGGCGACAACGTTGTTCCAACTCTGAGCTGTACTGGTCGATTGAGAGATCCTGGCCGGGAACGCTCGGCACGTCCCGCCCGAGCAGTCGGCCCAACGCAACCGCGTGCTCATGGTGTTTGGGATCGACCGGCCGCTCCCGACTGGCGGTCCTTAGGGTCTGGAGCTTGTGGTCAAGGATGTCGGCGGCTTGGACAACGCAGATCGTGATGCCGCCGAAGGACTCCGGGACGGCGCGCGTGAGGCTGCCGTGCATATCCGGGAACACGTCAACTCGGCAACGTGAGGTGGGGTCTACCAACTGGATCAGGAACTTGGGCTTTTTCTGAGTAGGGAGATGGTAATGACTCACCAAGAAGTCCGACACCACGGACGGGGCAACGGCGTCGGGGCGTACCGCCACGAGATCGAGGTCCAGCACTGGACGAGGAGATAGAATGCCTTCCCTTTCCAGATGGAGGTGGATCGCTAGGCCACCCGTCACTGCGACAAGGTCCATTTGGAGATGAGGGCGCAGATGTATGAGACAGTCCACGGCTCGCACGACCTGAGACAGCTCGGAGGGAATTGCCGGCTCCACCGACCCCCTTTTCATGTGCCGGCTAGCGTTTGGCTTCACCGGCGGCCGAAGGCCGTCCGGTGCAAGCCAGTGTTAGACCGAGCCCGATCCTTTCCGTGCGACTGCGTAGATGACATTCGTTTCCACGCGTTCGACGCCCCTCGCGGACAGCGTGTTGAGAGTCTCTTGCTTAACGCCGCGCGCTGCGTCGGTGCCCATCTGATCGATCGTCCATCGCAGGCCGCTGCCCAGTGCGATGGTCCAGAAGTCCTCGGGCGTGCGTAGAACCTGATAGCCCTCCTCGGCGACGACCTCGGCGTGGCGAACGCCCGCGTCGACGAACAGCTTGCGGACTGAGTCCGGCGTCGTAATCCGGTCCCACGGGTTGAATGCCGAGTAGAGATCGGGACGCACCCGACGTACGGTGGATAGCCAGACCTCGTACGCGGGCGCAAAAATATTCGGTCCCCATGTCGTAATCGCCAGTTGCCCGCCCGGCCGCACCATCCGCCACAGCTCTGCGACCTCCGCCTCCATGTCTGGTACGAAGAAGATACCGAATACGCAGATAACCGCGTCGAAGTGCCGATCCGGAAAGCCCAGAGCCGTCATATCCGCGCGTCGAAACTCTAAGCTTCCCAGCCCAGCCGCTTGCGCCTTTGCGCGGCCGAGCTTCAGTAACTCCTCGGCGAGATCCACCGCAATGACTGACCCGTCTGAACCCACGCCTTGCGCAGCGGGCATTGCAGATGCGCCCGTTCCGCAACACACGTCCAGGAAGTGACACCGCTTCGTAGCTTCAGGCGTTCGACTGTCCGACGGCCATATCGGTCCCAGAAAGCCAACGGCTCAGCGTCGAACTTGTCTACGGCAGCGTTGTAGGTCTTCTCCGCTTTCAGCTTCGCTGCCTCCAGCGCATCACTCATGACGCCCTCCCGACTTCGCTTCGGCGTAACGTCTTTGCGCATAACCTGCGTACGAAGCTCTTAAGGTGTTTCCCAGATGCTCACATCGCCAGGTTCACGCGCTGGTTAGGTAGCTAGACGGAAGGTCATTCAGGGCCTGAGTTCGATGGCGGTCGCGTAGCTCTGTCACTTCTCACGAGGATGACCCCAGGGTTCTCACGAGCATGACCCCACCCCC
>JBBEBG010000025.1 GCA_040882465.1 Gemmatimonadota bacterium | reverse complement strand
TGGCCCGGGTGGATTCGAACCACCACCGCCGGTTCCAAAGACCGGTGTCCTGCCATTAGACGACGGGCCAGCGACAGACATTTGTTTACCCCGCGCGGGGACGCCGGTTCAATCGTAGCGCGGGCCTGGGGGGCGAAGCAAAGTGCCTCTCACATGGCGGTGTGGGTCAGGATGAGCCGAGCGCCGGGAAAGGCCGCCCCGACCCTTTCCGCGGCGCGCGTGGCGGCGCCCTCCTCCTCGAAGACGCCGAAGAGGGCCGACCCGCTTCCCGAGAGGAGCGCCGGCCTCGCTCCCCCCTCCAGGAGCACCTCTTTCAACTGTTCCAATTCGGGACGATGGGGAAAAAGGGCCGCTTCGAAGTCATTCCCGGCCACCCGCGCGACCCCCGCCCAATCTTCCGCGGAGGCGCGATCGGGTTCGGAACGTGGCGCGATCCGCTCCCCCGTCAGAATCCGATGCGCAGCAAGGACGCCGTAGGCCCACCCCGTGACGATTCCCGGAGCCGGAACCACGAGAAGGAGGGGGCGCCTGGGAAGCGGAGGGAGAGGGCTGATTTCGTCTCCGCGCCCGAGCCCGATCGCACGGGACGTCTCCGAGACGAAGAAGGGGACGTCCGCTCCAAGCTCCTTCGCCATCCGGACGAGTTCTTCCCGCGAAATAGGTGCCCCCAGGAGGGCGTTCACCCCGTGGAGGACCGCGGCCGCGTCCGATGAACCTCCGCCGAGCCCCGCGCCGTGCGGGATCGCCTTCTCGAGCCGGATCGAGATCCCGGGTGGACGCCCGCCACCAGCTTCGACGGCCCGGACGAGCCGGACCGCAGCACGCACGGCCAGGTTCTCCTCCGGCCGGCCGATCTCGCCGTCGGGGACCCCCCGGACCTCGAGCACGATCCCCGGCTGGTCGGTGAGGGCGATCTCGAGCGTGTCGGCCAGCTCCAGAGCCTGGAAGACGGTCTCGAGCCGGTGGTATCCGTCGCTCTCCCGCTCCAGGACCCTCAGTCGGAGGTTCACCTTCGCGGGCGCCCTTCCCTTCCAGACACCGGAATCGGTCGCGCTTCTTTCAGGCATCAACTCCCCAGCTCCCGGTCGAGCGCCTCCTCGACGGTCGCGCCGGCTTTCCCCAATTCCGAGAAGCTCATCCCGAGCCGCCCCGCGTACCAGAGCCCAAGGAGGGTCACGGGAAAAAACCCGCCGAGGTGGTACCCGAACGCAAAGGCCAGCGTGGAAGCCTCGCCGACCCCGTAGACCTCGTGCAGTCCGACGAGGGCGGCGGCGTGCCAGGTCCCGAAGTAGCCGGGCGCCGCCGGCACGGAGACCCCCACAGCCACGATCGCCTGCACGAAGAGGGCGGCGGCGAACCCACGGTCGATCCCGAAGGCGAGAAACCCCAGCCAAAAGGAAAGAGCGCTCCAACTCCAGATAACAAGTGACCAGGCAACAGCCGGTAGGACGAGGCCGGGCCGGCGAAGTGCGTCGAGACCTCCGAGAAAGGACTCCAGCACCTCGACCGCGGTACGGCCCACCTGTCCGGGGAGAAAACCGCTCAAGCCGCGCGCGAGACGGAGAAAGGTCGCGGGGAAGCTGAGGAGGAGGACCAACCCAGCGACAGCGACAGCGACGACGATCAGGAGGGCCGTGAGGGTCTCGCCGATGGGGCGGCCCACGACCGTTGCCTCGGCGGGAAAGGACGGATGGAGAACCGCCACGACGAGAAGGGCCAGGATCGCGACAGCGTCGAGGAACCGCTCCGCCACGAGGGAGCCCACCGCTCCACTGATCGACACGGGTTCCATGCGCGAAAACGCCCAAGCCCGCGCGAACTCCCCTACGCGTGCCGGAAGGACGTTGTTCGCCGCGAAGCCGATATTCACCGCGGCGAAGCGGTGTCCCAGGTGCGTCCCGCGGCGGATCGGGCGGAGGAGAACCTCCCAGCGCAACGCTCGCAGGAAAAATCCCGCGGTGGCCACGGCGACCGCGGCCGCGAGGAGCCACAAGTTCGCCCCCCTGACCTCGTGCCAGACGTCGGCCAGATCCACATCCCGCAGCGCCCACCAGATCAGGAGCGCGCTGATCGCGATGCCGAGGACCGCCTTCCAGTGTCTTTTCACCTCACCTCACGCCGCTCGTCGCCCGTCCCTCAAAAACCTATGGGTGGAAGCCAGACTCCAGGTTCGGGCACTCGGGCCGGCGCCTCGTCCACCAGGCCACGCATCTCCATGACCGCGCGCTCCATCCCGACGAGGATCGCACGGGACACGATGGAGTGCCCGATGTTCAGCTCCTCGATTTCGGGGAGAGCCGCGATCGGAAGCACGTTATGGTAGGTCAGGCCGTGGCCGGCATGAACCGCTATCCCGCGCTCGATGCCCAGTCGCGCGGCGTCCCTCAGCCGTTCGAGCTCCTGTCCCTTATCGCGGTCGCCGCGGGCGTTCGCGTACTCCCCCGTGTGGAGCTCGACCGCCTCGACCCCGACCCCCACCGCTTCACGGATCGCGTCGCCGGAAGGGTCCACGAAGAGCGATACCCTGATCCCATTCTCCCTCAGGCGTTCGGCGGCCCCGGCCACGGCCCGCCTCGTCCCCCGGTCGCCGAGATTGAGTCCTCCTTCCGTCGTGACTTCCTCCCGGCGCTCGGGGACCAGCGTCGCCTGCATCGGGCGAAGCTCACAAGCGATCGCGACGACATCTTCGTCCGCCGCGAGCTCGAGATTCACTCCGCTCCTCACGATCTCCATGAGAAGGCGCACGTCGCGGTCCTGAATGTGACGGCGATCCTCGCGAAGGTGCACGGTGATCCCGTCCGCACCCCCGAGCTCGGCGAGCATGGCGGCGCGAACGGGGTCCGGTTCGTCCGTTCCCCGCACCTGCCGCACGGTCGCGACGTGGTCGATGTTCACGTAGAGTCTCATGGCGCCCTCTCGAAGAGTTCGTCCAGCCGGGAGGCGGCTTCCTGAGGGATCCGGTCCCTCACCCACGCGAGCGTGCGGCGCCCGAGCGCCGCGTAGAGCGCCGCGTCCCGGGGGTCGAGCGTTCTCAGGTGGAGCTCGACGGTCTCCACGTCCCCGCGGAGGAGCGGCCCCGTGAGCGCGCCCTCGATCCCGAGTTCTTCCACGTTGTCCAGCGTCCCCCGCGCGAGCGCCGTGAGCGCCCGCTCCGCCTCCTCCCTCGTCGCACCCGCGTCCTGGAAAATGTCGGCGGCCTCGTGCAAGAGGGCGACGAGATAGTTCGACGCAAAAACGGCCGCCGCATGATACAGTGGGCGCCGAGTTGTGGGAACCGTGATCCCAGTCCCGCCGAGAAGGCCGATCAGCCGGCGTGCCGTCGCGAGCGCCGCGGGTTCCCCCGAGATCGCGAAGGCCGAACCGAAGAGGTGCTGGGCCCCCGAGATGGGATTCGCGATCGCCTGAAGGGGGTGGAAGGTGCCGACCTCATATCCCTGCGCGTGCAGGGGCGCGAGAGGATCGGCGCCCAGCGCGCCGGAGGTATGGAAGGCCGCGCACCCTCCGGGCGCCGGACCCCGGGCCGCGAGTGCCACGGCGAGTTCGGGGAGTACGGCGTCGGGCACGGTGAGGAAAACAGCCGATGTCCCCTCCGCGGGCCGTTCGAGCCCGTATTGGTAGCGCGCGACCCCTTGGTGGAAGAGGGGATGGGCCGGAGGCTCCGGGCGTCTCCCCTGATAAAGGAGATCCAGCTCCCCTACGGCCCGGGAAATGGCTTGCCCGAGGGCCAGGCCCACTCTCCCGGGCCCGATGAAGACGAGACGTTCCACGCCCTCAGGATCTCGCCATCACGACCTGCGGATCTCGGCGGAGCCTTCCGAGGAGCGGCTCGGGAAGCCGGGCGGTGAGCCGGATCCTCGTCCCCACTTCGTGCTGGGAGAGGACCTCCCCTTCTCGGTGGATCTCCGCGAGGAGGTCACCGGCGGCGACGGGAAACTCGAGCTCGACTCTCGGAAACCGCCCGCGGGCACGGGCGCGGAGTGCTTCGATGAGTGGAGCGAGCCCCTCCTTTTCGAGCGCCGAAGCGAAGACCGCTGGCGTGGGGTCGAAGGCCCGTACACGCTGGCGCAACGCCTCCTCTTCGGCGTGGATGAGCCGATCGACCTTATTGAAGACCAGAATCAGGGGACGATCTCCCAGGTCGAGCCCGGCCAGGACCTCGTCCACGACGCGGGCCTGCTCTTCCCAATCGGGGTGCGACGCGTCTATGACGTGGAGGAGGACGTCGGCCTCGCGCGCTTCCTCGAGCGTCGAGCGGAAGGACGCGACGAGGTGATGGGGGAGCTTGCGGATGAACCCGACGGTGTCGGTGACGAGCGCATGATACCCGGCACCGAGATCCACCTGGCGCGTCGCCGAATCGAGGGTGGCGAAGAGGCGATCCTCGACGAAGACATCGTCCCCTGAAAGGGTGCGCAGAATCGAAGACTTCCCGGCGTTCGTATATCCGACGAGCGCGACGCGGAACTCCCCGCCACGCCGCTTTCGCTGGGTCGCGCGGGCGGCCGCGACATCCTTGAGCTTCTTCTTCAGCTCGGAGATGCGTTTTCCGATCAGCCGGCGGTCCGTTTCGAGCTGTGTTTCACCGGGCCCCCGGAGCCCGATCCCCCCTCGAATTCGGGAAAGGTGGGTCCACATCCGCGCGAGCCGGGGAAGGAGATATTCGAGCTGCGCCAACTCCACCTGGAGCTTCGCTTCCCTGGTCTTCGCCCGTGACGCAAAGATGTCGAGGATCAGCTCGGAGCGGTCCATGACCCGGGCGTCGAGCGCGCGCTCGAGGTTCTTCGCCTGGTCGGGCTTGAGCTCGTCGTCGAAGATGACCAGATCCGCGCCCTCGGCCTGCACCAGGGTTCGGAGCTCGGTCACCTTCCCGCTACCGATATGGGTGTGAGGATTTGGCGCCTCCATCCTCTGAATCATCCGGCCAACGACCCGGCCGCCCGCGGTTTCCGTCAGGCGCTCGAGTTCCTCCATGTGTTCGCGGACGACCCGCTCTTCCATCTCCCTGGGGGGCGCACCCATGAGGATCGCCCGCTCCACGGGGGTTCGGTTGTCGAGAAGCTGCGTGGGAATGAGGAGGGCCCTCCTTGGCCGATCGGATCCTGTGCGATTGACGACCTCGCGCCCCGCGCTCTGTCGGCCGCGCGCGGCGCCCTTCCGCTCGTGATGTCCCCGTCCTACCCGGAATCCCCCCGATCGTGTCCTCCCGGTGATTCTGTTTCCACTTGCGGTGGCGCGGCACCCGGGCGGCGACGGGCCCACCACTCCAGCCGCTCGCGGATCGTTTTCTCGAATCCGAACTTCCCCGGTTCGTAGAAGCGCGTCCCCTCGAGCGCATCCGGGAGGTATCGCTGGAGCGCGACGCCGTCGGGCTCTTCCGGGTCGTAGCGGTAGTCGCTCCCATATCCCCACGCTTTCATCTCGGTGGTCGGCGCGTTACGGATGTGAAGGGGCACGGGCTCCGAAGCGGTGTCCGCGGCGGCCGCCATCGCGCGGCTCCACCCGACGTAGGTACGGTTCGACTTGGGCGCGGTCGCCAGGTAGACGGCCGCCTCCGCCAATGCGAGCTCCCCCTCGGGCGACCCGAGGAAGTGATAGGCCTGCCAGGCGGCGACCGCCACGGAGAGGGCGTTCGGATCCGCGACGCCGATGTCTTCGACCGCCATCCGGATCAACCGGCGCGCCAGATAGAGAGGGTCCTCGCCCCCTCGCACCATGCGGGCCAGCCAGTAGAGCGCGGCATCCGGATCGCTCCCGCGCACCGACTTGTGCAGCGCGGAGATGACGTTGTAATGCTCCTCCCCCCCTTTGTCGTATACGGCGAAGCGATGCTGTAGCGCGTCTTCCGCCACCGCCGGGGTGATGGCGCCTCCCGCGCCTGCGAGCTCCACCGCGGCCTCCAGGGCACCGAGCGCACGCCGCGCGTCTCCATCCGCGCCCCGCGCGAGAAGGGAGAGCGCCTCGGGGTCCGCGCTCACACCCGACGCGCCGAGCCCCCGTTCCCCATCCGCGAGCGCGTCCCCCAGGATCCCGAGGAGATCCGCCTCCGAAAGCGGCTCGAGAATGAAGACCGGAGCCCGGGACAGGAGCGGACGATTCACCTCGAAGGAGGGATTCTCGGTGGTCGCGCCGACGAGGATGACGGTGCCGTCCTCCACGTGCGGGAGAAAGGCGTCCTGCTGGCTCTTGTTGAAGCGGTGGATCTCGTCGCAGAAAAGAATCGTGCGCCGCCCGGTCGCGGCGAGGCGGGCCTTCGCCTCCGCGATGATCTCCCGCACCCTCCCGACGCCCTCCGTGACGGCGGAAAAAGAAACGAAGGCCGCGTCGGCTCGGTCGGCGAGGAGGCGGGCCAGTGTCGTTTTTCCGCTCCCTGGGGGCCCCCATAAGATGCAGCTCGAGAGCGGGCCTCCTTCGAGCATTCTCCGGAATGGCTTCCCGGATCCCAGGAGATGCGCCTGTCCGCGAAACTCCTCCATCCCGCGCGGGCGGATGCGTGCGGCGAGGGGAGCGTGGGCGTCCGGCGCGTCCCCTTCCCTCTCGGATGCGGAACGCACCTCGCCTCCTTCCCCGCCCTTCCCAGGGCGTCCCTCCCCGAAGAGCTCGAGCTCGTCGCTCATCCGCGCCTTCCGCCGGGAGATTTCCCTCGGGCCTCCAACCAGGCCACAGCTTCACCCTGGAGGTCGGCCGTGCGGTTTCGAACGGGGTCTTCCAGCACCTGGTCGAGGAGGTGGTCGAGGACCTCGCCGAAGTGGGGGCCGGGCGTATACCCCATGCGAATCAGGTCGCGGCCGGTGAGCGCGAGGTCGCTCAGTCCGAGCGGAACGCCGGACCGCGCGACGCCCCGCAGGCGCGTCCAGAGGGCCCGCAGGTGCCGGCGGGTCCGCGGACTCCCTTCCGGCTCGTCCGCCCGAACCTCCGCGCACCAGACGCGGAAAAGGGGGCGAAGCCTTTCCCGCCCCACGGCGGAAAGCCACCGCCGAAGCGTCGCGTCGTCGGCGCCGACGTCGGGGGGACGGGCCATCCAACGGGTCAGTTCGGCGAGCGCGGCGACCCGGGCGTTCGACGTTCGGAGACGTGTGAGGAGAGCCGCCGTGCGAAGAAACGCCCTGTCTCCGGCGGGCAACCCCCCGTCGCCGGCACCGGAGGGACCTTCCGGCTCTCCGATCCCTTCGAGGAGGGCGGCCCAGCGAAGCTCCGTTCGGATGGCGGGAAGCGCGTCCACGGTGCGGAGCGAATGCGCGAACCATCTTCCGTTCTCAGCGCGCGGATGCGTCACGAGCGCATCCAGCTCAGGATAGAGGAAAGCGAGAATTCCGGAAGCCGCGTAAAGGGCGAGTGCGCCCGAGGGGCGCACACTTCCAGCGAGAACCTTCTCGAGCTCTTCCCGGATACGCTCTGGGGAAAGGATTCCCGTTCGCCCCACGGCCGCCGTAAGCGCCCGCCAGGTGTCTCCCTCGATCTCCAGCCCGAAAGCGCCCGCGAACCTCAGGGCGCGGAGAACGCGAAGATAATCCTCCGAAAACCGTTCGGCGGGTCGGCCCACCGTGCGCAGGATCTTTCGCTCGAGGTCGGCTGCCCCATCGAAGGGGTCGTGCAGCACTTCGCGAAGCGGGTGCCAGGCGAGGGCATTGATGGTGAAGTCCCTGCGGGCCAGGTCTTCGTCGAGCGACTCCGCGAAGGCGACGACCGCATGGCGCCCGGTCGTCTCCACGTCACGGCGAAAGGTCGTTACCTCGTACATCGTCCCATCCCGCGCGAGGACCCCGACCGTCCCGTGGTCCATCCGGATCGGAACGGTCCGCCGAAAGATCCTCCGTACCTCACCCGGATGCGCGCGCGTGGCCAGATCCCAGTCGCCGCCCGCCCTTCCAGCGAGTGAGTCCCGCACTGCGCCCCCGACCGCCCAGGTCTCGAAGCCCGCCTCCTCCAGAGTCTGTGCGACCCACCGCACGGCCGCCGGAGCCTGGAGTCCTTTCACGGGGCCCCCATTAGTGTAGTGGAGCAGAAGTCCTGTGGCATTCGAGCGCCGCTGCATCCGCTCTGGGTGCGTTGCACCTCGCTCGCAATAGCTCTGCTATTCCTCGTCGGTGCGCCTTGCCAGAGCGGCGCATCAGCGCTCTCGGTGCTGAACAGGACTTCTGCTCCACTACACTAGGTCCGGAAGAGCGACCACAGACGGGCGAGGAACCCGCGGTCCCCTTCGACCGGGGGCACGGCAAGAGTCTCCTCTCCCCTCGCGATTCGTCGGGGATTTGTTTCGGTGAGAAGTTCCCACGCGGGCTCGGCGTCGAGTTCCGCAAAGATCTCCCGGACCTCCTCGATGAAGAGTCCGAGGGCGGGGCGTCCGTGAAAGTCGGTCGAAAGGCAGTCCACCCACCCCGCTTCGAGGAGGTGAAAGGCGCGCGCGCGCACCTGGGGACCATACCGGCCCACGAGAGACCCGTAGTTCATTTGGAGAAGCGCCCCCTCTTCCCGCCACAAAGAGATCACCGTCAGGGCCTCGTCGTAACCGGCATACCGCTCGGGGTGTGCGATGAGCGCGTGGACCTCCTGCTCTCGAATCGCGCGGAGGACCGCGGACGTCGCGGGAGGGATCTGGAGCCGCGGCCACTCGATCAGCGCGAAGGTCGTCCCCGCGAGGCGAACTCCCGGGTTCGACAGATCCACGTCAGGGCGGTCGAGCATGATCTCGCACCCCCTTTCCAGGCTCACGCCGGGAAAGCTCTCCTCGGCCGCAGCCGCCAGGTCGGCGAAGGACGCGTCGAGGACGTGGAGCCGTTCCCCGAGCCGTTTGGAGTCCCGCGTCAGGCTTCCGTCCAGGTGCGGTGTGGTGACGATCGAGGTCACCCCGGCCTCGACCATGCGACCGATCCCCTCGAGGGCGTCCTCGACACTCGCTGCCCCGTCGTCCACTCCGGGGACGAGGTGGGAATGGAGGTCGGCGAGTCCGGGAGGTGAATCCCCGGGCCTCACTCCCGCGCTCCCTCCGCTATCCCGGACAACGTCGCCAGGAGTGCACTCCAAGCCCGCTCGGGGTCGGTGCTGGACGCGAGATCCTCCACCACGTAAGTGAGAAGGCCGTCCGCCGCCAGGAGGGCAAGCGCCCCTTCCCGGTCCCGCCCCGGACGACGAAGCGCCTCCCGCAGGGCTCGCAGCGCGGCCGCCGTCAGCTCATTGACACCCGCGTCTCCCGGCGCTCCGCCGAAATGGGACATCCACGCCGCCACTTCGGCGGGAGGCGGCGGCTCGCGCCTCACCCACTCGCTCACGGCGCAACGCCCGCGAGGAGCTGTCGCAGCACGGCCTCGCCGGCCTGGAGCGCCTCGTCCACTTTTCCTGGATCCTCGACACCCCCTTGGGCCATGTGTGCCTTGCCGCCGCCGCGTCCCCCCGCCACGGCGGCGATCTCGCGGACGAGCGCCCCCGCCTTCACTCCACGCCCCACGAGGTCGTCCGTCACGAACACAAAAAGGCTCGGCTTCCCGTCGGGCGACTCGGTCGCGAGCGCGGCCACAGCCAGGGCGGCCTCGGCACGGAAGGCGTCCCCGAAATTGCGGGCGTCGTCCGCGTCGCGCACTCGCATCCGTACCCCCTGATATCGGACCGTCGTCCCGTTCGCGAGGGGAACCGTGGCCTCGTGAACGATCGTGCCCGAAGCGCCGCCCCCGATTCGCGCCTCCGCGAGAAGGCCGGTGAGGGAGTCCCGCTCCGCCACGAGCTCGTCCACCCTTCTGGACACGGCGTCCGGCGTCGTGCGGAGCTTGTCGGCGAGCTTCGCCAGCTCCGCCTCCGCTCCCTTGAGCCGGGAATACGCCAGCGGCCCCGTGACCGCCTCGATTCGGCGCACTCCCGCAGCCACGCCCCCTTCCCGCGTGATCGTGAAGAGGCCGATCTCTCCCGTGTGGCGGAGGTGGGTGCCTCCGCAGAGCTCGCGGCTGACACCGGGAATCTCCACGACGCGCACCTCGTCGCCGTACTTTTCGCCGAAAAGGGCCATCGCTCCGCTCGCGAGCGCCTCATCCTTCGAGGTGATCCGCCACCGCACGCCCCGGTCTTCCCAAACGCGCCGGTTCACCTCTTCTTCGACCGCCGCGAGCTGGAGAGAGGTGAGTGGCTCCGGGTGAGAGAAGTCGAAGCGAAGCCGGTCCGGAGCGACGAGCGATCCGCGCTGCGTGACGTGCTCCCCGAGAATCCCCCGCAACGCGGCATGCAGGAGGTGCGTCGCGGTGTGATTCCGTTCGGTATCGTGGCGCACACCGTCCGCCACCGAAGCTCGCGCCGGGAAGGGCTCCCCGATGCCGCCGGGAAGCTCGCCCTCCACCCGACCAAAAATCGCGTTTCGCCCTTCCACCTTGCGGACATCTTCTACGTCGAGCCGCCACCCGGCGCCTTCGACCACCCCCCGGTCGGAGACCTGCCCGCCCGCCTCCGCGTAGAAGGGGTTTTCTCGAAGGATCATCCCCACCCTTTCGCCTTCGGCGAGCACCGCGACCACCGTGGTTGCCGCGTCTTTGGCCTCCCAGCCTATCCACGCCTGCGGCGCAGTCCGATCGAGGAGGGTCCAGGACTGGAGGCCGGCGATCCGCTCCATCTCCTGCCCGGACTCGGCCCGGTCCGCCCGGCTCCGCGCGCGTTGCGACTCGAGTGCCGTCTCGAATCCGGCTTCGTCCACCGCGTACCCGCGTTCCCGGGCCATGACCTCCGTGAGGTCCAGCGGAAAGCCGAAAGTGTCGTAAAGTCGGAACGCCTCGTCTCCTGAAATCACTTTTCCCCCGCGAGACCCTCCCACGGGGGCGACCTGATCGAAGCGCGCCATCCCCCCTTCGATCGTCGCGAAGAAACGCTCTTCTTCCTGACGCGTGGTGCGAAGCAGGTGATCCTTCCGGTCCCGGAGCTCCGGGTAGACGTCGCTCATCGTGCGCACGACCTCTTCCACCACCTCCGTCAGGACGGGCTCGCGCATGTCCAGAAGCCAGGCGTGGCGCACCCCTCTCCGGAGAATGCGGCGGAGGACGTAGCCTCTCCCCTCGTTCGAAGGAAAAACCCCGTCTGTCAGGAGGAAGGCCACCGCCCTCGCGTGATCCGCCAGGACCCGGTAGCTCACACCCGATGGCGCCTGTGGTTCGTAGGGCCGTCCCACGACATCCGCCACCCGATCGAGAAGTGGGCGGAAGAGGTCCGTGTGGTAGTTCGAGTCGGCGCCCTGGAGAACCGCCGCGAGCCGTTCCAGCCCCGCACCAGTATCGATGGAAGGGGCGGGGAGGGGGTGCAGCTCACCCGCGGCGTCCCGGTCGTATTGCATGAAGACGAGGTTCCAGAGCTCGAGGAAGGACCCCTCGTCTCCGAGCGCCTCGAACTCCTCCCGGGTTGGCACTCCCCCCGCCGAAGGCGGGCGGAGATCGTAGTGGAGCTCAGAACAGGGGCCGCACGGACCCGTGTCCGCCATTTGCCAGAAGTTGTCCCGGTCCCCGAGGCGGAAGATTCGCGACGCATCGAGCCCCGCGATCTCCTGCCAGAGCTGGAATGCTTCGTCGTCCGATTGGTGCACGGTGACGAAGATCCGCCCGGGGTCGAGCGCCAGCTCGGAGGTGAGGAACTCCCACCCGAAGTGGATGGCGTCACGCTTGAAGTAGTCGCCGAAGGAAAAATTTCCGAGCATCTCGAAGAAGGTGTGATGGCGCGCGGTCACGCCCACCTGCTCGAGATCGTTGTGTTTTCCCCCCGCGCGCACGCACTTCTGGGCGGTGACGGCGCGCCGGTACGACCGCCGCTCGTCCCCGAGGAAGACCCGCTTGAACTGAACCATCCCCGCGTTGGTGAAGAGGAGGGTCGGGTCGTCCGCCGGAACGAGCGAGGCGCTCGCCACGCGCTCGTGCCCCTTCCCCTCGAAATAGGCGAGGAAGCGCGCTCGAATCTCCGCTGCGGTCATAAACAGGAGTATAACTCCGGCGGGGCGCCGGACTCACCCCCCTGCGCCGTCCTCCAGACCGTCATCCCCGCCGCCGGTTCCCCCGTTCCCCTTGAGCGCACCCGGGAGCTCGAGGGCCTCGCGAAGCTTCCGGTCGAGCTCGCCGGCGACGTCCGGATTCTCGATGAGGAACTGGCGCGCGTTTTCCTTCCCCTGTCCCAATCGCAATTCCCCGTAGGAGTACCAGGCTCCCGACTTCTGGACGAGATCCAGCTCGGAACCAAGGTCGATGAGAAGACTCGTGTGTGAGATCCCCTCGTTGTACATGATGTCGAACTCGGCCTGCTTGAAGGGGGGCGCGCACTTGTTCTTGACGACCTTCACCCGGGTCCGGTTCCCCACGATATCCTGCCCGTCCTTGATCGCGCCTATCCGGCGAATGTCGAGGCGGAGCGAAGCGTAGAATTTGAGCGCCCGCCCTCCGGAGGTCGTCTCCGGATTCCCGAACATGACGCCCACCTTCTCGCGGATCTGATTCGTGAAGACAACCGCCGTATGGGAGCGGTTCACGGCGCCGGTCAGCTTTCGGAGCGCCTGGCTCATGAGCCGCGCCTGGAGCCCGACATGGGTGTCTCCCATCTCCCCCTCGATCTCCGCCCTCGGCACGAGCGCCGCCACCGAGTCGATGACCACCACGTCCACCGCGTTCGACCGGATCAGCACCTCTGCTATCTCGAGCGCCTGCTCCCCCGTGTCCGGTTGGGAAACGAGAAGATTGTCCACGTCCACACCCAACTTCTTCGCATATTGGATGTCGAGCGCGTGCTCCGCGTCCACGAAGGCGGCGACACCGCCCGCGCGCTGGGCGTTCGCGATGACATGGAGGCAGAGCGTCGTCTTCCCTGACGACTCCGGTCCATAGACCTCCGACATGCGGCCCCTCGGAATCCCGCCGATCCCGATCGCGGCATCGAGATTCACCGCACCCGTGGAAATCGCCTCGATCTGAAGGCGGGCCCCGTCCACCATCCGCATGATCGCGCCTTTCCCATAGGCGCGTTCGATCTGGCTTAGCGCCGTGGCCAAGTCCTTCTTTTTCTGCTCGCTCAGCTCCACCGTCGGCATCGCCGTCTCCCTTCCCTCATGGTCCACCCGCCCCCGCTTCCGGCCGGAAAATAGAAAACCCGAAGATAAAGCGAAAGGGGGGGGCTCGCCCCATTCCGGGGTCTCCGGCCCGACCCCCAATCAGCGCAAAGGTACGCGGCGGCCCGGGCCGTCCAAATGCCCGAATGGGACAAAAGCGATCCGAGGGAACCGATTCCCGGGCGCTCGGGTTGAGAGAGACATGAAGTTCCCCCACCTCGCCCCCGCGATTTTCGCCGCCGGAACTCTCTGGACGGTCGCCCCCTCCGCTCCCGTCCACGCCCAGGAGCTTCCCGACCACACCCCCTTTACCCGGGTCCTCGAACAGGTCGTGGTGGGTCAGCACGTGGACTATCAGAAGCTCGCCGGACTCCGACGCGACCTGGACCGGTACATCGTCTCGCTCGGAAACACGCCGGCTGCGGCCCTCGAAAGCGCACCCACGCACGATCGTCTCGCTTTCTGGATCAACGCGTACAACGCTTGCATGCTGAAGATCGTCCTCGATCACTATCCGATTCGCAGGGGAGGCGCCGGAATCTTCGCCGCGATCCGCAACTGGTTTGCAGGGTACCCGGCCAACTCGGTCTGGCAGATCGCGGACGTGTTCGGGCGAAAGCACTGTCCCGTCGCGGGGGCCCCGCGTTCGCAGGACGAGATCGAACACGAGATCATCCGGCCGGCCTTCCAGGACCCTCGCATCCATTTCGCGGTGAATTGCGCGGCGCGGAGCTGTCCCATTCTCTGGCCGGAGGCGTACGAGGGCGCACGGCTCGACGCCCAGCTCGAGCGATCCGTCCGCGCCCTCGTGACCAACCCCGAGCACTTTCGCATCGAGCCCGGACCGCCGGCGACTCTCCACCTGAACAAGGTCCTCGATTGGTACCAGGACGACTTTGGCGGCCTCGTCGGCGTGAAGGCCTTCTTGGCCGATTACGTCGGTGAAGCGGATCGCGTGCGCCTCCTCCGGAGCGATACTTCCGTGAGCTTCTTCGAGTACGACTGGACCCTGAACGACGTCGCTCGGTGATCGGCCCGGACCGCGCTTCGCCCGCACCGCTCGGCGTCGTGATTCCCACGCTCGACGAGGAGGAGGACCTCCCGCTCCTCCTCGCCGACCTGAGAGCGCTCCGGTTGCCGACCGAGATCGTCATCGCGGACGGTGGGTCCCGGGACGCCACGCTCGTGATCGTCGAGCGATGGGAGCTCCGGATCGTGCAAACCTTGGCGGGAAGAGCGCGCCAGATGAACGCGGGGGCGCTCCGCCTCTCCACCCCCTGGCTCCTCTTTCTTCACGCGGATTCGCGGCTTCCCCCCTCCACGATCGACGCGTTGGAAGCCTGGCTGGCGAAGGCGCCGAAGGACGGCGCCGCTTACTTCGGATTTCGCTTTGCCGCCAAGGGACCCTGGTGGCGAATCATCGAGTGGGGACAGAGGATTCGTGAGCGCCTCACCGGACTTGCCTACGGAGACCAGGGGCTCCTTCTTTCGCGCGCACGCTACGACGCGCTCGGCGGAATCCCCGACCTCCCCCTCATGGAGGACGTAGAGGCGGTGCGTCGCCTTCGGAGGACGGGAGGCATTGCCCGCATCAATGCCCCGATCCTGACGAGCCCACGCAGGTATCGCGAGGAAGGTCCCTTCCTCGGATGGATCCGCAACGCGGCACTCATCTCCCTCTACGCCGTGGGACTGCCACCCCGGTTCCTCGCCCGCTGGTACCGCCCTCGCAGGTGGGTCGAAGGCGCCAAGGTCGCCGCGGGCCCGACTTCCTGACCCGATGAGACCCTCCACGGCACGGCGCATTCTCCTCGTCTTTGCGAAGGCGCCCGAACCGGGCCGCGTGAAGACTCGCCTCGCCCGCACCTTGGGAGAGGAAGAGGCCGCGAGAATCTATCGCGCCCTCGGGAGCCGGGTCGTGGACGGGGTTCGGGGAGGGCCGTATCGAACCGTCATTTATCACGATCCTCCGGGGGCTCGCGACCTGTTCGCGGAATGGTTTGGAGGGGAGGGGCTCGAGTTCGAGGCGCAGCCCGAAGGAGACCTGGGAAGTCGCCTCGCCGAAGGATTTCGGTGGGGCTTCCTCGAGGGAGACCTCGTCTGCGCCATCGGCACCGACGCTCCCGGAGTGGACCGCGACCGGGTCGAAGAGGCCTTCGGGGCCCTGTCGTCGGAGATCGGCCCGGCCCTGGCTCTTGGACCCGCCACGGACGGCGGGTACTATCTCGTCGCCCTGAATCGCCGGATCCCCGAGATCTTCTCGGGGATCCCCTGGAGCACGAGCGGGGTCTTGAAGGCGAGCCTCGCGCGCGCGGCGGCGTTGGGGGTCCGGACGACGCTCCTCCCGCCGCTCGCGGACGTGGACCGCCCCGAGGACGTACCGGAAGAGTTCAGACACCCTTCGCCACACTGAAACCATGTCGGAAAACCCTCTTCCTCCCGTGCGCCGCGCGCGGGTCCGCTGCAACCGGGTGGATGTCCAGGACTCGCGAAATTCGCGGTGCCGCGTCGAGGTGGAAGTGGAATGGTTGGGGGGTCCCGCCTTCGTCGGGATCGGCCAGGGGAATGCGACCCCTCAGGGGCATGCCCTCGCCGGAGCGGAGGCAGCCCTTCAGGCTGTCGTGCTGGCCGCCAGCGCCGCTCTCGAATTGGAGCTCCGAGGGACCCGTCTCGTGCGCGCCTTCGATTCCCTCCTTGTCATCGTCGCCGTCCGCGCCCGCATCCTGGAGCAACGCGTGGATCTCATCGGCGCGACGGTGGCACCGGGCGACGACGTCACGCGGGGTGCCGTCCTCTCCTTCCTCGACGCCACCAACCGCCTCCTCGAGCGGTACGCGAATCCGGCCAACGACTCCGAGGCCTGAGCGAAGTCTTCGCGGGACCGTGGGGCCCCGTCCCGATCTTCGGGCTCCCCGCGCATCGGGGACGTATCCCTCGCGCTTCTACGCTCTCCTCAGGGCTCTCCTCAGGGCTTGAGTCGCTCCTCGACGCGGCGGATCCGCTTCAGGATCGAGAGGAGCCAGCCGAAGAGCAGAATCCAGGCGATCGCGTACGCGATGAAGATGTGCCAGAAGTCTTCCATCTGCGGCACGGGCTGCACCGCGGACTGAGCGGCCGCAGGCTGGGCGAAGGCGACCGTCAGCGCGGCCAGAAGGACGACGAGGGCGCCACCCCACCTCACAACGATCGAACGAAGCTTCATGCTCTCGATTCTCCTTCCGAAACCAGGACCGAGGGGGAGGCGCGGGCGACTCGCTCTTCCAGCTGCGCCGCGGTATACCTCAGCAACACGAGTGAAAGAAATAAGAAGATCCATGCCGCGAACGCTGTGAAGAGCACCGTCTCGATCTCCGGATCGGCGAAGGAGCCCGCGGCATTTAAGACGACGGGCTCGGGGTGCGTCCCTCCCCACCAGAGAACGCTGACGTGGATGAGCGGAATGAGCGCCGCGCCAACGATTCCGACGACTGCCGCGAATTTTTTTCCGAGCTCCGGGTTCTCCGTCGCTCCCCTGGCGAGGTGATACCCGAGGTACACGAACCACAAGAGTGCGGTCAGCGTCAGCCTGGGGTCCGGGGTCCACCACACGCCCCATTGCAGCCTCGCCCAGAGAGGCCCCGTCGTGAGCACGATCGTGGTGAACACGAGGCCGCCCTCCGCCGCCGCGTGCGCGAGCTGATCCGCCTTCTCTTCGCGCAGCCAGAGGTACACGACGCTGCAGACCGCAACCATGCCGAAGGCGAGGAACGCGACCCAGGCGGCGGGAACGTGGATGTAGTAGATCCGCTGGGCGATCCGGAACCCGAGCACGTCGGGAACCCAGAAAAAGACGAGCCAGTGGAAGAGAAGCGTCAGAGCGACGCCCAGCGCCCCGAACGTCAGTGCCGCGATCCGGGTCTTTTGGAGCGACATCAATCCTCCACGACGTAGCGAAAAAGGCCGACGCCCGCCGTCAGCGACACAAGGGCATAGGCCGAGATCATTCGTAAGTTGCCATTCACCTCGCTCGAGGGAAAGCCCGCGAGGAGGGTCGCCGTAGCGTCGGCGCCGAAGATCACCAGGGGTGCCAGGAGGGGGAAGATGAGGACGGGAAGGAGGGTGCTCCCCATGCGTGTGCCGGCGGTGATCCCACCGAAGAGCGTGCCCAACGCCGTGAAGCCCAGGAGCCCCAGTCCTAGCACGAGCGCGAGGGCCCCGGGACTCTGCGTGAAGTCCACGCGGAAGAGGAGCGCGATCGTGGCTACCGTCAGCGCCAGAGTCACGCTCAGAAGAACCGCGTTCGCGACCACCTTCCCCAGGTAAATGGCATCCCGAGGCACGGGAGCGACGAGAAGGCCCTCCAGCCCTCCGTCTTCCTTCTCCAGCTCGAAGGTCCTCCCCAGGCCCAGCAGGCCGGCGAGGATCACGATCAACCAGATGAGGACCGCCGCGATCTCACGAGGGTCGAACTGCGTTCGGTCGATGCCAAAGTCGAAGAGTACGGCGGTCAGGACGACGAACGCGCCCATCGAAGCGAAGCGCTCGCGGGTCCGAAGCTCGACCCTCAGATCCTTGGCCGCGATGGCCCAGACCTGTCGGAGGTAGTGGCTCACCCGACTCCCGCCCCCCGCTCGACGACTCCGCGGTAAAACGCTTCCTCCTCTCCGGTGGGGATCTCCGAACGGGCGCCGAGGAAGGCGAAGCGCCCCTCCACCTGAATCGCCACCCGGTCCGCGAGTGCGAGGCCATCCGAGAGTGAGTGGGTCACGAGCACCACGGTGCGCCGTCCGTCCTTCAGCCGGCTGAGGACCTCCCGAAGGAGCGCCGACGCATGCACGTCGAGCCCGGTGAAGGGCTCGTCGAGGAGGACGAGAGATGGATCGTGGAGGAGCGTGCGCGCCAGAGCAAGGCGTTGACGCATGCCGCGGGAGAAGTCTCGAACCCTCCGGTCCCGGTGCGGCGCGAGCCCGACTTCCTCAAGCCGTACGTCCACCCTCTCGGCAAGCCCCGGGAGACCGTACAGCCGCCCGTAAAAGTCGAGATTCTCCCGTGCGCTCAGGGGGCCGTAGAGGAAGGTGCGGTGAGAGAGGACCCCGATCTCCCGGCGCCAAGCGGTCTCTCCCAAATTCCGCGGCTCCCCCCGGAATCTGATCTCCCCGGCTTGGGGCCGGAGCGCACCGCCGAGCATGCCGAGCAGGGTCGTTTTTCCCGCCCCGTTCGGACCGAGAAGTGTGAGGAGCTCCCCTTCCCCCAACGAGAAGGAGATGTCGTCCACGGCGCGTATCGGGCCGTAGGATCGCGCCAGCCCCTGCGCCTCCAGGACGGCGGCCAACTTCCTACGCGCCTCCCGCCGAGCTGTGCACCTGTGGGAGGGCCGAGCCGCAGTCCCCGCAGAAGCGGCTCCCGCGGGAATTGGGGTGGCCGCAGTGCGGACAGACCATGCCCTCGCGAATGGAAGCTCGGAGCGCGGCGATCTCCGCCTCCACGTTCTCGGATCCCATGGGAGCCGCCGCCTCGCCTGAA
The DNA here is from genome assembly GCA_040882465.1 of Gemmatimonadota bacterium. NCBI lineage: Bacteria > Pseudomonadati > Gemmatimonadota > Gemmatimonadota bacterium. The sequence goes on along the minus strand of JBBEBG010000025.1, from coordinate 82,474 downwards.
GGCTGCGCCCCGCCGGCCTCGCGCGCCCCCGCCTGCGCGACCCATTCCGCCTCCTCGGAGTCGAGCGCCTGGAGCGCCTCGGAGGAGATCTCTCGCTTGAGCCTCAGGTAGTCGGATTCGTCAAGCTTCCCGGCATGGAAATCGTACTCCACGTCGCGCAATGCGAGAAGCGCGATCCGCTTCCGATGCTGCGTCTCCGTGAGCTCGTCCACGTCCCGATTCATCGGCGCCCACTCCCCCACGACCACGGGGTACAGGACGAAGAACACCACCGCGATGGCGAGAATAACCGCGGGGATGAGGACGCTCATCCCACCGCGGCGGGCACGGGGGCTGGAGCGATACGCCTCGTGGGGACCCCGGCGCCAGGCCAGAGCGCAATCAGGGTTCCCACGACGAGGATGAGGCCCCCGTACCAGATCCAGGGGACGAGGGGATTCACGAGGACCCGGAAGGTCGCGCGCTGGAGCGCGGCGTCGTTCAGGTCGAAAAGACTCGCCGCATTTTCCGAAACTTCCGCGACGATCACGTAGAGGTCCTCGAGGAGGAAGTGTTCGATCCCGACCTGCGTCGTCCTCTGCGGCGGCGCCCGGACGAGTTGGATCTCCGACGTCATGGATCCGAGATCGCGCCCGTCGCGGCTCACCGAGAAGAGTGCGACGATCTGATCCATGTTCGGAGCGCGGTGCGTCGAGAGCCCCTGGTAGACCAGCGCATACTCGTGCCCCATTGCGGAGGCGATCGTGAGCGTCTCTCCGGGAGCCAGGTTCTGCGTGACCTCCTCGTCGTAGGCGGTACCCGCGAAGCCCATGAACATCACGACCACGCCGACGTGCACGATGTAACCGCCCCACCGCTGGCGATTCCGCCTCACGAGGTGCACGAAGGCCGTTCCCATCCCCTCCTCCTCGATGCGCGCGCGTGCCCGCGTCCCCTTCACGAACTCGATCGCGATAATCGCGAGGACGAAGGTGCCGATCGCGAAGGTGAGGAGGGCATAGGCGTGCCGGACGCCCATCGCGAACAGGATCGCTCCGATGCCCACTCCCACTCCCAGCGGAAGGACGAAGTTGCGCTGGAGGTTTCGCACGCTCGCCTTACGCCAGGCGATGACCGGGCCGATCCCCATGAGCGCGAGCAGGGCGAGACCGATCGGGATGTTCACACGGTTGAAAAATGGGGCACCGATCGCCACGCGGAACTCCGCGAAACCCTCGGTGATCAGGGGAAACATCATTCCCCAGATGACCGCGAAGGCGATCCCGAGGAGGACGAGGTTGTTCAGGAGGAACGCCGCCTCCCTCGAGACGAGGGACTCGAATTGGCGCTCGCTCTGGAGGAGGGGGAGCCGCCAGAGAATGAGGATGAGCCCGACGCCGCCCACCAGCCCCATGAACCCGAGGAAGATCCAGGCGATCGTGATGTTCTGCGCGAAGGAGTGCACCGACTCGATCAGCCCCGACCGCGTGAGGAAGGTCGCGAAGATCGTCATGAGGTAGGTGAGGAGCACGAGTCCCATGTTCCACACCTTCAGCATCCCTCGATTTTCCTGGATCATCACGGAGTGGAGGAAGGCCGTCGCCACCAGCCAGGGGAGGAGCGAGGCGTTTTCGACGGGGTCCCAAAACCAGTATCCGCCCCATCCCAGCTCCTCGTAGGCCCACCGCATTCCGAAGATGATCCCCAGGGCGAGGAAGAGCCAGCTCGTCAGCACCCACTTTCGGGTGAGCTGGATCCAGCGCGCGTCCAGTCTCCCGGTGAGGAGCGCGGACATCCCGAAGGCGAAGGGGACGGTGAAGGAGGTGAACCCCAGGTAGAGCGTCGGGGGGTGGATCGTCATCCAGTAGTTCTGGAGCTGCACGTTCAGCCCACGCCCATCCGCCGGGGTGAACCCGAGCTGCTCGAAGGGCGAGGTGACGAAGATCCCGAGCACGAGAAAAAAGGAGATCACCGCGAGGAGGATGCCGTTTACGTACGGCATCAGCTCTCGGTTCTTCTTCCGGTTGACCCAGACCGCGATCGACGAGAAGAGGGCGAGGTTCAGCGCCCAGAAGATGATGGAGCCGTCCTGCCCCGCCCAGAGCCCCGCGACCTTGAAATAGGTCATGAGGTTCCGACTCGAATAGTTATAGACGTATGCGTACTCGAAGCGGTCTTGCAGAAAGGCCGTGATGATCCCGGCCGAGGCCAGCGCGATGAGGAAGAAGACGGCGTAGGTGCTGCGTTCGCCGGAGAGGACCAGGTCGCCGCGGGAACTCTTCCCTCCGAGGAAGGCGAGGACGCTTCCCCAGAGTGCGATGGGCAGGGCGATCCAGAGTGCGAATTCGCCCAGCTCGGGGATCACCCGTCCACCTTTCCCTCAGTCGAGGCAATCCGTTGGTCCGGCAACGCGCCGGGAGACCCGGCCGAAGGCACCTCGGAACCAGGCGCTTCGGGAACGGCTTCGTAGCGGCTCCCACACTTGGTCAGGACTTCAGTCGCCTCGAAGATCCCGTCTTCGCGCAACCGCCCTTCCATCACGACTTCGGTCAGCATCGCCTGGTCGTCTGAAAAGGTGTCGGGAAGCGGGTGAGGAAACTCCACGACGATCCGGATCGATTCGTCGGTGGGATCCACGACGATGAACTGGTGCTTCAGCTCTCCGGAAGCCTGCGAATGGCTCCCCGGAAGGACGTGGCCGCTCACACGGATTCCCCGGCCGGAGTCCTCCGGATTCAATTCGAGGTTCGCGAAGAGCTCGGCGGGGGTCACGGCATAGGTCATGGTCGCAGCGATCCCCGTCCACACCAGATAGATGACGACGGCGGCCACCCCGATCAGACCGACGAAAAACCTGCGATCCTTCCGCATGGGATGCTCCGGAAAGAAGTCAGCGCACACCCACAACATAGTATTTCCCCACGCAGGGACGAAAGATCCGAAGGGAGCCCCTTGGCGTCGCGTGCCGCCGCGGAGATTCCCGCCCCCAAGCGGGGTCTCGTCCCCGGCGGGTGTCCGGGACTCAGTCCCCGACGGCGCCGAACCGGTACGGAAGCCCCCCCTGCTCCATCAGGCGGAGAAGGAGGGGGACGGGAAGCCCCACCACGGCGGTGTAGTCGCCCTGGATTCGCTCCACGAGCGCAGCCCCCATTCCCTGGATCCCGTACGCGCCGGCTTTGTCGAGCGGCTCCCCCGTGGCCACGTACGCCTCGGCGAAGGCACGCCCGAAGGGGCGAAAGTTGACCGCGGTCACTTCGATGCCCGCGAGGGTCCGCCGGCCCAGGCTTCCCTCCCCCGGAGGGAGACCGAGGGCGAGTGCGGAAACAACGTCGTGGGACCGGCCCTGGAGGCGGAGGAGCATCCGGACCGCGTCGTCATCGTCACGGGGTTTTCCGAGAATCTCCCCGTCCAGGGTGACCACGGTGTCGCCGGCGAGCACGTGGGCCGCAGCGTACCGGCGCGCCGCCGACTCGGCTTTTGTCCGAGCCAACCGCTCCGCATGCGCACCGGGTGACTCACCGGAGAGCACCGTCTCGTCCGCATCCGATGGAGCTACCTGGAATATGAAGCCGAGGGTCCGGAGAATCTCCGCCCGCCGGGGCGAGGCCGAGGCGAGCACGAGGGTCATCCTTCCGCCTCTTTTTCGAGAACGAGGGTGACGGGTCCGTCGTTCACGAGCGAGACCTCCATCATCGCCCCGAACTCCCCTTCGCTCACGGTCCCGGGCGCCGACTCGCGCAGGAGCGCCACGAAACGCCGGTACAGCGGGATGGCGATCTCGGGAGGGGCCGCACGTACGAAGGAGGGACGCCTTCCTTTCCGCGCATCGCCGTAGAGGGTGAACTGGCTGACGACGAGGATCCCCCCTCCATTTTCCGCGAGGGAGCGGTTCATCTTTCCTTCGTCGTCGGGAAAGATGCGGAGCTCGAGAATCTTTCGCGCCATCCAGGCGAGCTCCTCTTCGCCGTCCCCTGATAAGAATCCCACCAAGAGGAGGAGGCCTCGCCCCGTGGATCCGACGACCTTGCCGTCCACGGAGACGGAGGCCTCCGTCACCCTCTGGAGTACGACCCTCATCGCATGCTCACCCCTGGCGGCATCCCATCACTCGACCGTCACCGACTTCGCCAGGTTTCTCGGTTGATCCACGTCGCATCCCCTCAGCACCGCGATGTGATACGCAAGGAGCTGGAGCGGGATCACGGTAAGGATCGGGAGGAGCGCGGGGTGAGTTTCGGGGACGCTCAGGAAGTGATCCACCTTGCCCTGGAGCTCCGCGGCGCCGTTGTTGACGACCGCGATCACCTGGCCGGCGCGCGCCTTCACCTCTTCGATGTTCGAAAGGATCTTGCTGTACACGGAGTCCTTCGGCGCGAGGACAACCACAGGCATGTGCTCGTCAATGAGCGCGATGGGTCCGTGCTTCATTTCCGCGGCAGGGTAACCTTCTGCGTGGATGTAACTTACTTCCTTAAGCTTCAGAGCGCCCTCGAGGGCAACGGGGAACTGGTAACCGCGTCCCAGATAGAGAAAGTTCGGGGCGTCCCGGTAGAGTTCCGCGAGGTTGCGGATCTCGTCGCTCCCCCTGAGGATGCGCGCCACCTGCTCGGGGAGATCCCGAAGCGCCTTCACCAGCTTTCTCCCCTCGAGAATGGAAAGATCGCGACGGCGGGCCAGATAGAGAGTGAATAACGCGAGCGCGGCGACCTGGCTGGTGAAAGCCTTCGTCGAGGCGACCCCGATCTCGGGACCCGCGTGGAGATAGATCCCGAAGTCCGTCTCCCGCGCGATCGTGGATCCGACCGCGTTCACGATCCCCATGACGCGCGCTCCGCGCCGCCGAGCCTCCCGGAGCGCGGCCAGCGTGTCGGCGGTTTCCCCCGACTGGCTGATCGCGATGACGAGCGTGTTCCGGTCCACGACCGGGTTCTTGTACCGAAACTCCGAAGCGTATTCGACTTTCGTCGGGATCCGCGCGAGCTCTTCCAGCATGTATTCGCCGATCAGCGCCGAGTGCCACGACGTGCCACACGCGGTGATCACGATCCGCTCCACGGTGAGGAGGTCTCGGTCGGAGATGGTGACCCCACCGAGACGGGCGGAGCCCTCTTCTTCGAGGAGCCGGCCCCGCATCACGTCTTCCAGAGTCCGGGGCTGCTCGAAGATCTCCTTGAGCATGAAGTGTTCGTACCCGGACTTCTCGATCGCGCCGAGATCCCACGTCACCTCATGAACCTGCCGGCTCACCGGGCCCTGGTGAATGTGTACGGCCTGGTATCCGTCCGGCGTGATCGCCGCGTAGTCGCCGTCGTCGAGATAAACCACGTGACGCGTGTGGGCGATGAGGGCGGCCGCGTCGGAGCCCACGAGGACCTCGCCATTTGTTCCGACTCCGAGAAGGAGGGGCGAGCCGTGGCGGGCCGCGACGATCTTGTTGGGATCGCGGGAGCTGATCACCGCGATTCCGTACGCGCCGATCACCTGCTCCAGGGCGGCCGCGACCGCGTCTTCGAGATGGCCGCCCGCGGGCCAGAGTCGGTCGATGAGGTGGACGAGGACTTCGGTGTCCGTCTCGCTCCGGAAGACGACCCCTTCGGCCTCGAGACGCGCCCGCAGGGCGCCCGAATTTTCGATGATCCCGTTGTGGACGAGAGCGATGTCGCCGGTAGCCGAGAGATGGGGATGGGCGTTGCGTTCGGTGGGAGAGCCGTGCGTGGCCCAACGAGTGTGGCCGATCCCGCAGGTCCCTGCGACCGGATTCGTCTTGAGGATCCGCTCAAGCTCCGCGAGCTTCCCGGCGGCCTTGACGGTCCGGAGGACCCCGTCGGGTCCCATCACGCTGACGCCCGCCGAGTCGTAACCGCGATACTCGAGCCGCCGGAGCCCGTCCAGGAGGATGGGGACAGCGCTTTTCGAGCCCACGTAACCAACAATTCCGCACATATGCCGCTTCCGGTTTCGACGACTCTGGCGCGTCTGGTCCCTCTGACGGCGGAGCCAGTCCGCCCCTCGAGGGGCGGGCCGATCCGCACCCCGGCATTACCCCGGCATTATCCTAGCAAGTCTCGGGCCAGCTTAATCAACTCCGACGCCCTCGTCCCGTCCCGCGCCTCAGCGATCAGGCGGACCACCGGTTCTGTCCCTGATGGCCGGACGTGGAGCCATTCGCCCCGGCCTGCCCAATCCACCCGAAATCCGTCATCCTGATTGGAAACTCCGCCCTCGGGCAGCCCCTGCATCAGGGAGTGGTACGCCTCGGCGATTTTATCCCGCGGGAAGTCCAGCTTTTCCTTGACGATCGTGTACCCCGGCCAACGATCGGCGGCCTCGCGCAACGTGTGTCCCTCGTCGAGGAGATGCTGGAGGACGAGTGCGCATCCCAGAGGAGCATCGCGGGTCAGGTGGAGCGCGGGAAGGATCACGCCGCCGTTTCCTTCCCCCCCCACGACCGCGCCCTCCTTCTGCATGCGGCGGGCGACGTTGATCTCTCCCACCGGGGTCCGCATGACCGAGACCCCGAAATGGTCCGCCACATCCTCGATCACCCGCGAGGTCGAGAGATTCGTGACGACTGGCCCCGTCTGCCGGGCCAGGACCGTCGCCGCGCAGAGGGCGAGGGTCAGCTCCTCCCCGAGAGGCGCCCCGTCCCCATCCACGAGAGAAAGGCGGTCCACGTCGGGATCCACGGCGAATCCGAGTTCCGCGCCCGACTCTCGGACCAGCTTCCCGAGATCTCCCAGGTTCGCCGAGGTGGGCTCCGGATCTCGGGGGAAATGCCCATCCGTCTCGAGCCCGATTCCGGTCACCCTGCACCCGAGCGTCTCGAGTAGCGTCGGAATGACACGCCCGCCGGCGCCGTGAACGCAATCCACCGCGACGTGGAAGGCACGCGCCCGCAGCCCGACCAGGTCGAGGAAAGGAAGCGCGAGGATACGCTCGATGTGGCGGGCGATCGCGCCGTCGTCCTCGACCGCGGTTCCGAGCGTGTCCCAGGTCGCGCGGGGAAAGGACTCGGCGCGGAGAGACTCCTGAAAGCGTCCCATCCGGCCCGGATCGAGAAAGACGCCGTCCCCCCCCGCGAACTTGAGCGCGTTCCACTCGGACGGGTTGTGACTGGCGGTGACGCCGAGCGCCCCCGCCGCTCCGGCCTCTTCGGCGGCGAGGAGGAGGGTCGGCGTCGGGACGATCCCGAGATCCACGACATCGCCGCCGACGGAGAGGAGACCGGCGCGTGCGGCGTCCGCGTACATCCTCCCGGAGGTGCGCGAGTCTCGGCCGAGGTAGACGGTCCTTCCCGCACCCTCCTCGCGGAGGAAAAGGCCGAAGCCGGCCGCGAGGGAGGTGATGAGCTCCGGAGTCAGGCAGCTTCCGACTTTCCCCCGGAAGCCTGAAACGCTCACCATCAGGTCGGGGGGCAGCGCCAGCGGCATGATCGACGCCTTTGTGTGCCAGGGGAAGGGATCGTGCTTGGGGGAACTCCGAAGCTTCACTGGAGTGGAATCGAGTGTCAACGGCGCCCTTGTCCCGCTGGAGCCCTGTGAATCCGCCATGAAGACGCCATCCCCCGAGCGCGGGTTCGGAACGCGCGCGGTCCACGGAGGACAGGCCCCCGATCCCACGACCGGCGCCGTGATGCCGCCGATCTATCAGACCTCCACGTACGTCCAGCCCGAGCTGGGGAAACACCTCGGCTGGGTATACTCCCGCGGCCAGAACCCGACGCGCGAGGCACTCGAGAGGAATCTCGCCTCGCTCGAAGGCGGGACACACGCGCTGGCGTTCTCGAGCGGTGTCGCCGCGATCGAGTGCGTCCTGAAGTCACTTTCCGCGGGGGACCACGTCGTGTGCGAGGAAGCCGCATACGCGGGAACGACGCGCATGGCGCGAAGCGTTTATTCCCGCTTTGGAATCAATTTCACCTTTGTGGACGGGCGGGACCTCGGGGCGGTGCGGGCCGCGCTGCGCCCAAAGACCAAGCTCCTCATGATGGAGACCCCCACGAATCCGACGATGGGGATCTGCGACCTCGCGGCAATGAGCGAAATCGCACGGGCGGCGGACGCCCGGCTCGTCGTGGACAACACCTTCGCGACTCCCTTCAATCAGCGCCCCCTCGCGCACGGGGTCCACATCGTCGCACACTCGACCTCGAAGTACCTCGGAGGCCATTCGGACATCGTCGGGGGGGCCCTCGTGGTCGCCGACGACGATCTCGCGGCAGATCTCGGACAGCTCCGCAACACGACCGGCCCGATTCCGGGTCCGCTCGACGCCTGGCTCGTCCTGCGCGGGACGAAGACGCTGCACCTCCGCATGAGGGCCCACAACGAAAATGGGATGAAGGTGGCCCGCTACCTCGAGGCGCACGCCGCCGTGGAGCGGACGTTGTATCCGGGACTCGAGTCGCACCCCCAACATGCGTTGGCCGCTCGTCAGATGTCGGGCTTCGGAGGAGTCGTGACCGTGGATCTGGGAACGGCCGATCGGGCGCGCCGCTTCGTCGAGGGAACCGAGCTTTTTGCCCTCGCGGAGTCGCTCGGCGGGGTCGAGTCGTTGATCGGGGTCTCCGCGCTCATGACCCATGGGTCCGTCCCCAAGGCCGAGCGAGAGGCGATCGGGGTGACCGACGGGCTCGTCAGGCTCTCGGTCGGGATCGAGGACGGGGACGATCTCCTCGGCGACCTCGAAAGAGCCCTCGAGGGGATCTAGTGTCCCGTCCCAGAAGCTCGTTGGCATTGACGGCACTGTGTGCCGTCGTCTCGCGGAGACCCGTTCACGTCGTGCCAACGCCTGTGGTCGCTCGGCTCGTGCGCCGCCGCATCCGCCCCGGCAGCGTTGCTCCTCCTCGAAGTAGCCCTGTTACTCCTCGTCGTCGCGCCTTGCCGGCGCGGCGCTTCCACACCCTCGGTGCTCAACGAACTTCTGGGAGGGGACTCTAGGTGGACGTCCGGGGAAAGGTGGCCGTCGTGACGGGGTCTTCCGCGGGGGTGGGCCGGGCGACGGCGCACCGCCTTGCGGAGCTCGGAGCCCACGTCGTCGTGAACTACGCGCGTTCGGCGAAGGACGCGGAGGAAGTCGTCGCCGCGATCCGGGCCGGAGGCGGTGAAGCGATCGCCGTTCAGGCCGATGTGGGTGACGACGGCCAATGCCGCGCTCTGGTGGCGGCCGCGGTCGAGGCCTTCGACGCCCTCCACATCCTCGTGAACAACGCGGGGGCCACCCACTTCATCCCCCACGACCGTCTCGACGACGTGACCGAGGAGGCGTGGGAAGACACCTTCCGGGTCAATGTGAAGGGGACCTTTTATTGCACTCGCGCGGCAGTTCCGCACATGCGCGCCGCCGGGTCGGGGGCCGTCGTGAACGTCGCCTCCGTCGCGGGGATCCGCGGAGTCGGCTCGTCCATTCCGTATGCCGCGTCAAAGGCCGCGATCATCACGATGACAAAGTCGCTGGCCCGAGTCCTCGGACCCGAGATTCGCGTGAACTGCGTCGCACCGGGATTCATCGAAGGCCGCTGGATGCGCGGAGGTCTCGGCGAGGAGCGCTACGAGGAGATGATCGAGGCCGTCTCGAAGGCGGCCCCTCTGCGCGGCGTCGCGACGCCCGAGCAGTGCGCCGGCACGATCGTCTCCCTCGTCGCCGCGAACGACTTCGTCACCGGACAGACGATCGTGGTGGACGGAGGGCATTCGCTGTGAGGCGCCTGTCGAAGCCGGGCGCGGCCACCGGCCCGGTCGAACGATGACGGTTCGGGGCCGGGTCGTCGTCGTGACGGGAGGCGCGAGCGGGATCGGGCGCGCCCTCGCACGCAGATTCCACCGGGAGGAGGCCGCGTCGATCGTCGTGGCCGATCTCGACGGCGACGGCGCCGCCCAGGTCGCGAGGGAAATCGGTGGAATTGGCGTGCGGACGGACGTCCGGGTCGAGAGCGAGGTCGTCGCGCTCATCGAACGAGCGGAACGAGAGGCCGGCCCCATAGACCTATTTTGCTCGAACGCCGGAGTCTTCATGGCCGGGGGGCTCGACACCCCGGACGGCGTTTGGGACACGATGTGGGAAGTGAACTTCAGGTCCCACCTGTACGCGGCCCGGCACCTCGTTCCGAGAATGGCCGCGCGCGGCGGCGGATCCCTTCTTTTTACGGCCTCCGCCGCGGGACTCCTGGCGCAGATCGGCTCGGTGACCTATTCCGTGACCAAACACGCGGCGGTGGCCCTCGCGGAGTGGATCTCAATCCACCATGGCGGCGCGGGGATTCAGGTGTCGGTCCTCTGCCCTCAGGCGGTCCGGACCGCGATGACCGCCGGCCACGAGGAAAGCGTCGCGAGCGTGGACGGGATGCTCGACCCTGAGGTCGTTGCGGATGCGGTCATCGAGGGCTTGGAGAAGGAGCGGTTCCTCATCCTTCCCCACCCCGAAGTCGCCGAATACGCGCGGCGCCGCGCGGAAAATCCCGACCGGTGGCTGGCGGGGATGCGGCGTCTCAGGGATCGTTATGCGGGCGGACGCACCAGGGATTCGGAGTCGCGAGGTAGTGAACCCGAGGGAGGGCGAACCAGATGATCGAATGGCGTGAGCTGCGGGACATGTCCCACACGATGCGGGGGAGCATCGCGAAGGCGCTCCTCGAGGACGAAGAACGGGCAGACGTCGTCCCGCCGGGGTGGAAGAACAACCTCCGATGGCACGCCGGGCACCTCGCCCTGGTGCCACGCTCGCTCACCCGCGGGCTCGCGGGAAAACCGCTGAGTGTGAGCGACGAGATGGTCCGGTGGTTCCGAAAGGGTTCGAGTCCGGCCGAATGGGGATCGGCGCCGGTCCCTTCACTCGCCGAGCTCACCCGGGATCTCGTGGACGTGATCCCCGAGCTCTTCGACGAGTTCGAGGGACGGGAGGGAGAACGTTACGAACGACCGTACCTCACCTCCGCCGGGGTCGCCCTGTCCTCACCCGCCGACGCGCTGACCTTCAGCTTCGCGCACGACGGAATCCATCTCGGTTGGATCATCGCGCTCAAGCGTTCGCTGAGGGCGATGTAGGGGGCGCGTTCGAGCGTCCGCGATGCCGTGGGCGCGGCGATGCCGTGGGCGCGGCGATGCGATTCGGCGCGTGAGTGGGGCAGTCGTTCAGCGCGCCAGCGTGGACGCGGCTCGCATGTTTGCCCGCTCCGCCACCCCTTCCTCGAAGAGCTGGAGGATCCGCGTGCTCGTGCGGAACTCGGCCAGCTGGGCTCCGCGTCCGCTCCGGTAGGTCTCGTTCATGACGAAGGCGAGCATCGTCGCCATCACGCCACCCTCTTCGGTTCCGGTCTCCCGAAAGCGCGTCTGGAGGTCTCGGAGTATTCGCTCGAACCCTGGGTCGTCCCACAGGGCCACGGGAGCGCCGAGCCTGAACATGTCCTCCAGGACCGCGGCGAATTCCGGGGACGGGGCTCCGTGCCAAAAAGTGGCGTCCCGCCCGAGCTCGTCCATCGGAAAGGGGAGGTACAGGTTCGCGCCCGCGGGGACCTGCCTGAGGAGGGCGGGATTGAAGCGCCGGACCTCGTCCGTTGTGAGCCCCGTACGCCGGACGACCTCTTCGATCGGGATATTCCGCCCCGCGCGGATCGCGAAGATCGAATCCTGCGCGATCGAGGCCGTCAGCTCCAGAATGCGCCCCGCGTTTCCGAAGACCATCTCCGTGTAACGAAAGGAGCGCGGGCCATAGGTGCGCACGACCTCCCGGTAGCGGTCGGTCGAGATCTCGCGCAGATCCAGCGCGAAGGCGGCGCCGATCAAATACTGTTCGCGAACGTCCTGACCACCGAGCCGGTCCCCGTTGATCAGGGCCCGCCCCACGTTCGTCCCCCCCGCGTGGTGCTCGGAAAGGGCTGGAATGAACGAACCGTATTTCGCGGTGAGGATCGCGAGATACGCGGCGCAGTACGCCGCCTGCGTCGTCTGGTTGTGCGCTTCAATGACGCTGGGCGAGAGGCGTTTCAGCTCGTTCCAGTTCCGGTCGAGCCACTGGCAGAAGCCGATCGCGCGGGCCTCGGAGCGAACCGTGGGGTTGAATCCCGACTCGATCATGGCCTGGGCGAGGCCGATCTCCGCGGGCACGCCGAAACGCTCGTAGATCGCGCCCCAATCCGCGAGGAACGAACCGTAACGCGCCACGTTCGGCGAGACAAAAGCGCCGCGGGTGGGGTTGTGCATGAGCGGCCCCGTGACGGGATCGAGGAGACTCACGACCTCGTCCCGGCGCCGCGCCAGGTTCGAGGCGAGCCGCTTCCCCGCGAGGGTGACCGCGAGCTCGGGCTCCTCCCATGCCGCGTCACGCGACCAGTCCCCGTTCGAGGGAAAGACGGCGATGAGCCGACCGTCCACCGCGCTCCCGAAGGCAACAGACCCGTCGGGAATGGTGAAGATGTGCTCCCAAAACGTGTAGCCCGGGCGAAAGGCCTGGATGGCGGCGAAGTCGTTCTCGAGCCGAGCGCGTACCAGCTGCCCGACGGCCATCGCGGGATCGAGAAGAACCGGGTCCGGGGCCTCCACATCGAGCGGCGACTGTGCCCCGAGCGGACTCGGGCCAACGATTCTCGAGAAGGGAAGCCCGGCCACGAGGATCGCGGCGAAGAGGAGTATGGTCCTGTTTTTCATGGGCTCCCGAATGTTGATCCGAGCGTAACCATATGTTTCTCCGGCGAAGTTACTGTTGGCGGCCCGCACTTGCCAGAGATATTTTTGTCGCGCGCGCAACACTACTTCCAGGAGACTCCCCCAGAGGGCCGACTTGTTAATCGCATCATCGCGACGGCGCGTCACGATCGTATGGAGCTCCGTCTTACTGGCCGGGTGCGGGGGCGGCGCGGCACCGCCCGGAGCGCCTGCTGCCGAACGGGGCCCCGTGGCCCAGATCGTCTTCGGCACGGATTCTCCCATCGCTCCCGACGTGCAGAATGCCATCGCCACCGCTCTCCCAGTCCAGGTGGACTCGCTCGATCCAGGGGCTCTCGTGGATGTCGCCTGTGGCCAGTCCGCCCTCATCGAGGTCGAAATGCAAGATTTGAACCAGGACGAGGTGCCCGAGGTCCTGATCGAAGTCCTGGGTTGCTTTTACGGAGGAACGGGGGTCGGGGTGATGCTCTTCATCGCGGACTCGACGGGAGCGTACCAGCCCAATCTCGGCATTCCCGGAAGGGTCGTGGAAACCCGCCCGGCGGGGCGCGATGGGTATCCCGATCTCGCGATCGCGGGAATGGGATTTTGCTTGGGGATCTGGGGGTGGAACGGAAGAGAGTACAAACACCTTCGGAACGAACCGACCGCTCCAGGGGGGTGTGAAGGCATCCCCGGATGACAACCCCCGCTCTCCTTTCGAAGAGGAGTCCCATGAAACGCGCGAAGACCCTCGTGTGGCATTCTGCACTCCTCGTCGTCCTTCCCCTCGGCCTCGCCGGGCAGGACCGCGGAATCCCCGCGGGCGAGTGGCACTACCTCGGCGGGGACGCCGCTCACACGCGGTCCTCGCCGGTCGAGCAGATCAACGCCTCCAATTTCGCCGCGCTCGAGGCCGCGTGGATCTGGCGGGGCGACAACTTCGGGCCGAGCCCCGAAACGACATCCCGCTCGACGCCGAGCTACATCAATGGTGTGCTCTACACGGTCGCGGGCGAGCGCCGCACGGTCGTCGCGATCGATCCGGCGACGGGCGAGACGCTCTGGACCTTCCGCGAGCCGCACACGACCCGCTGGGAGCGCTCCATGCGGGCGAGCTATGGAAAAGGGGTGGCGTACGGAGAGATCGGTGGACGCGGCGTGATCTACATCACCTCCCCCGCCTTTTTCCTCTGGGCTCTCGATGCGGCCACCGGACTTCCGGTCGAGGGGTGGGGGCGACCCGTCCCTCTCGAGGACTTTTCGCGGACAGGTGTCGTGGACCTCCTCCCCGATCTCCTCGAGGGATGGGGTCCCTGGGAGGAATGGAACGGCGGACCTTACGATCCCGACTTCGGAATTCCGCGCGAGCTCGGGATGATCACGAGCTCCTCGCCGCCCATCGTGGTGAACGGGGTCGTCGTCGTGGGGAACTCCGCCGAGCAGGGGTACCTGCAGAGCCGGATCGAAAATGTCCCCGGGGACATCCTGGGATACGATGCCGCCACCGGCGAGCATCTCTGGAAATTCCACGTCATCCCGCGCCCGGGTGAAGTTGGGCACGAGAGCTGGGAGAATGACGCCTGGTCCTACACGGGGGACGTCTCCTCCTGGGCGCCCATGTCCGCCGACCTCGAGCGGGGAATCGTCTACATTCCCACGAATCCCGCGACCGTGGACTACTGGGGAGGCTTCTCCCCCGGCGACAACCTCTTCGGCACGAGCCTGATCGCCCTCGAAGCGCGCTCCGGGCGGCGGCTCTGGCACTTCCAGATGGTGCACCACGACCTCTGGAACTACGACACCCCCACCGCTCCCGTCCTCCTCGACGTGACCGTGAACGGCGAAGAAGTCCCGATCGTCGTCCAGACGACGAAACAGGGTTTTGCCTACACCTTCAACCGCGTCACGGGCGAGCCGATCTGGCCGATCGAGGAACGACCGGTGCCCCCGTCGCAGGTCCCGGGCGAGCAGGCGGCGCCGACCCAGCCCTTCCCCACCCGACCGGCCGCATACGAGCTCCAGGGATTCACCGAGGACGACCTGATTGACTTCACGCCGGAGCTCCGCGCCCGCGCGGTGGAGACGGCGAGAAACTACCTCCTCGGACCCCTCTACAACCCGCCGATCCACGTCGGGAACGAAGGGGGCTACCGGGGCGCGGTCAACTGCCCGGGAGGGGTGGGCGCGACGAACATCTTCAACCCCACGGCGGCCGACCCGGACACGGGGATCCTCTACGTCTCCTCCGGCCGAACCTGCAACGCCTACCTCGTCGGCCCCGGCGTGGACGTGGACAACCCCGACGACCTCGCCACGACGGGAACAACGATCTCGCGGTGGGCGAACGCGGGGGGGAGCGGATTCCCCGGGCCGGACGGACTTCCGGTCTTCAAGCCGCCGTACAGCAAGATCACGGCGATTGATATGAACACCGGGGAACATCTCTGGTGGATCCCGAACGGAGCGACCCCCGAGCGGATCCGAAACCACCCGGCGCTCCAGGGCGTGGAGCTTCCCGAGACGGGACAACTCGCGCGGCCCGTGCCGATGGTGACCGGCTCCCTCCTTCTTTATGCGGAGGGGTCCGGGGGCGCGCCGCTCCTGCACGCGGTGGACAAGGCGACGGGTGAGGAGCTTGGGACCCTCGGGCTCCCCGCGACGGGCCAGTACGGCATGATGACCTACGAGCACGAAGGGAAGCAGTACATCGTCGTGCAGGTGGCGGGCGGGGGGCTCCCGGGCTCGCTCGTCGCGCTCACCCTCCCCTGAGGGCGGGCAGGCCGGAACGCGTCCGAAGGAACGACGGCTCAGGGAGTGACGACGACGGTGACGTCCTCGTAATCCACCAGCCCCCCGTCGTGGGCGAGCGCGCGTACCACGTAGGTCCCGGGCTCGCCGAATGTCGCCGTGGCGGACCACCGGTTGTCGGGCGGAATCGAGGGAGGCGACCATCCGGCCGCCCAGGGCGAGCTGGCGCCGTCCCTGTTGTCCTGCCAGACCTTGGCCTGGGGCGGATCGAAGGCGATCTCCCCCGGGCCCCGGTAATGGAACCAGGAAAAGCGCAGTCCCGCGGCCGAGTTCGGCACGAACTGAGACTGCCCGACGGCGCCCGCCGGCATCCCCCGCCGCCCGGGCTTTCCATCGTCGGTCGCGACCGCCGACAACGCGACAGCCTCGCCCACTCGCGCGGTGCGCTGGTTCTCTCCCTCGAGCGTCACCTCGGGGGGAAGATTTCCGACGAGCTGGGGATTAAATCCCGTCTGGCCCCCGGCACCGAAGTTCGCGCTCATCACGACCTCGTCCACGGCGTATTCGGGCCGCAGGGTCCCGTAGGCCGTATTCGTCTCGCCGTTCGCGGTGATCGTCCAGACGACTTCTCCATCCCCGAAGTCCGCGGGGACGCGCACTCTGAAGACGAACTGATTCCGGCGCGGAAGGAAGTGGGTCGGCTGGTCAAGGTCGGGACCGCCCGGCTGGAGGTTGTTATCGGGGCCGATCGGGATGTGGATCTCTTCCTCCCAGTTCCGATTGAAATAACCGAAGAGGAGGTCGTAAGTCCCATCGGGATTTCGCCAGAATCCTTCATACGCGGGGGCAATGCTCCCTCCCGTCATGGGCGACTGCGCCACCGCCGGAGGCGGCGCGACAAATGGGGCAGCCGCGTGGACGGCAAGAGCCACCGACAGAACCCCGAACGGCCGCCTCACCATGACCGGGGAAGCTCCGCGAAGGCGCAGAGCGGGCACCCGAGCGCGCCTTCGCCGGGCGCGAGGCCGAGTGCCTCGCGGCGCGCGGCGACCTCCGCGGCGAACTCCGCATCGTCCAGCGGAATTCCCGGGAGGAAAACGATCGCCATGTTGTCGATCGAGCGGTGACCGAGTCCCTGCCAGTTCCGGGGATCGATCACGTTCGCATTGTCCGGGGTCGTATCGAAATAAGCCGTCACATGGACGAGCGTCCCCCGTGGGAGGAGGGGTGCCGCGTGCTCGCCGTAGTTGTAGACTTTCACCCAGTTGTGATCGTATCCGCTGCAGCTCATCGTCTCGGCGCGGCCGCCCCAGATAGCCTCCCAGCACATCCTCACCCCCGAAGCGTGCATGTGCGGCTCGAAGGTCTCGATCCGCATGTTCTCCTCGAGCGTCAGGTAGAGGTGGACTTCCTGTCCCTTCTCCATGGGGCGGAGGTCGATCTCGCCGTTTCCGAAGACGAGGCTCGAGATGCGGTGCTCGGGCTCATATCCGACCGGGTGGAATTTGAAGCCGAGGCGGAGGTGGGCCGTCGTGGTCCGATCGTTCGAGTTCATGTGGACGCCCGGAATCATGAACTGGGACCCCGCCGGGAGGAGCCGCCCGGCACGCGGGTCGAAAAATTCGGCGTTCCGACCGACCTCATGGATGGGCCAGCTGCTCCCGCCGCCACCGGGGCCGGTTGAGGCCAGGATCGCATGGTGGAAGATGAAATTTCCACCGAGCGCCCCCTCGACATCGCTGATCTCCTTCACTTCCATCGCCGCGACATAACGATCTTCGCCGAGCCCGGTCGGTACGGGCGGAATCGCGCCCCACCAATCCGGCGCGTTCGCTTCCATCGTGAAGGAGGGGAGATCCACGATCAGGTCGGGGGTGCCGATCTGCCACTCCTCCTCCGCCGAGAACTCGAGGGCCGGCGGGAGGTCCGCCGGGTTTCCCTCCGGAGCCCCCGCGTCCACCCAAGCGGCGATCATCGCGACGTCTTCATCTGAAAGCGAAACGTCGTTCCGGAAATCCTGAATTCCGACGTCCTTTTCGACGAACCAAGGGGGCATCGCGCCCATCCGGTCGCGGATCGCCGTCCTCTCCTTGATCACGGGTGCCCAGGGACGCACCTCCGCGTAGCTCAGCAGCGACATCGGGGCCATCGAATTCGGGCGATGGCAGCCCTGGCAGCTCCGTTGGAGGATCGGCGCGATGTCCCGCGAAAAGGTCACTTCCGCGCTCTCCTGTGCCGCGATCGCGCCCGCAGGCACCAACGCGAGGGGTCCCAGGAGGAGGATGGCGGCGGTCGGGATGCGGATCATCGGTCGTCCCTCGAGTCGGCGTGGCACTGCACGGGAGCGGCGAGCGCCCCTCCCTCGGCAAAGATGGAGGAGGTCGATCAAAGGTTAGGCAGGACTTCGCATGGAAGGCAAGGATCCCAGGCCGCAGGGGGATCGGAGCCGCCCCGCCGGGCTATTTCGAGTTGGACATCAAAATGATACCCTGGGGGCGAGATGCGATACCGAATTTTGGCCCGCGAGCTCCCCGAAAGCGCCCTTCGCCGGATCGCCCGCGAGGCGGTCGGAGGGACGCTCGTGCGGATCGAGGATGCGGACGGCGATCCGCACCAGGTCGTACACGAAGTCCGAAAGGCCTGCACCAAGATCCGGGCCCTTCTGCGTCTCTTCCGCCCTGCCTTTCCGGAGTATTCCCGTGAGAACGAGTTCTTCCGCGACATCGCGCGAACGATCGCCGACCTCCGGGATGCGGCCTCCCTGGTCGAGTGTTGTGACGCCCTCGCCGAGGGTGCGCGGCCCGGCGACGGAACGACCGAGGCGGTCGCCTCCGTGCGGGTGGCGCTCCTCCGGCGACGCGAGGAGGTCAGCTCCGCCATCGGGATCGGAGACCGGCTCGGAGCCGTTCACGCCCTCCTCGAGGAAGCTCGCGAGCGGATCGCGGGCTGGTCGCTCGAGTCCCAGGATCTCGACACGGTCGCCGCGGGCTTCAGCGACGGCTACAGGCGGGCCCGGAAATGGATCCGGCGGGTCAGCGCGGAACCCACCCAGGAAAACCTTCACGAGTGGAGAAAAAGCGTGAAGGTCCACCGCAACCATCTGCGCATCCTCCGGCCGGTCTGGCCGGCCGTCCTGGGCGCGAGGCACAAAAGGGTCAAGCAGCTCGCGACCCGCCTGGGCGAGGAACACGACCTCGCAGTGCTTGGGGAGGCGCTCCACCGTGAGCCCGGCCGCTTCGATTCCGAAGCCGTCGCGATTCTGGAGGAGGTGATGGGGAGTCGCCGGGGGGAGCTTCAGGATTGGGCGCTCCCCGAAGGCCGCCGCCTCTTCGCCGAGAAGCCGAAGCGGGTCCGCGAACGAATGCGGAAGGGATGGGAGAGTTGGATTCGCCGGTTTCCTTCCCGTACACCTCTCGCCCGATCGCGCGACCGGCCCGGCCTCAGGCGTTGAGCGCCGGGGGCGCGTCCGCCCCCCCTACGCATCCCCTCCGCGCAGGCCCAGAGAGCCCCTAGCGGTGCGTCCCCCGCCCCCCGCCCCTTCCCGGCTCGGCAGCTTCATCTGTTTTCCGCAGCAGGCTTCGGAGTGGGGCATGGAGGGGGGACAGGGGCACCCCTTCTCGTAGACGAGCTGGGCGCCGCAGCTTTCGCAGGAATATCGATCCCCGACGTTCCGCGTCATCTGAGTCTCCTCGCGCGCCCTCTGGCGCGCCCAGTGGGTTCCGCGTGGCGAGGGTCACGTAGCGGTTGCCACGCCGCTTCGGAACGGCCGCTGCAAGGCGTCCGCGCCCCTCCGCTTTACCTACCAGCCACCCCCGTATACCTTCCCCACCCAGATTCGAGCGTGGGCAAGCTTCCCCCGGTCCTGCCACCCACTTCCCCACATCCAAGACCCTCCCCTTGCGAGTCCTGATCGTAGGCGCGGGAGCCGTGGGTTTTTACCTGGCGCGGCGACTCGCGGAGGAGGCGCACGACGTCACCATCGTGGATAGCGACCCGGAGAAGGTCCGGCGCGCCGCGGACAACCTCGACGCCCTCGCGATCGAGGGGAACGGTGCCGCACTTCCGGTCCTGGAGGGGGCCGGTTTGGGGAAGGCCGACATCCTCATGGCGGTGTCCGGCTCGGACGAGGTGAACCTCGTCGCCTGCATGTTCGCCTTGCACCGCGGGGTCAAGGTGAAGGTCGCGCGGATCAGCCACCCGGAGTACTACTCGGTCCAGGGGACCCTCTCCGGCGAAGACCTGGGCGTGGACCTGATGATCGGTCCGGAACAGGAGTGCGCGTGGGAAGCTTTCGGACTCCTCAACACCTCCGCGGCGACCGACCTCGCGCGCTTCGCGGGGGGACGGATCGAGCTCGTGGGGATGAAGGTCCTGCCGGGCGCCCCCGTTGCCGGCAGGACGATGACGGAGATCGACAAGCGATCCGGCGGCCTCGACTTCGTGGTCGCCGCGGTGGTACGCGGTGGCGCGACGGAAATCCCCACCGGCTCGACCATGATCGAGGCGGGGGACAAGATCTTCGTCATG
Source organism: Gemmatimonadota bacterium (assembly GCA_040882465.1). Lineage (NCBI taxonomy): Bacteria > Pseudomonadati > Gemmatimonadota > Gemmatimonadota bacterium. Next base: position 62,579 of record JBBEBG010000025.1, on the reverse strand, counting down.
GGTCCCGCATCGGGAATCCGTGCCCTTCCGACCCTCGCGGGGCACGATCCCTTCAAGCTTCGCAGGGTCATGATCGGGGGCGGAAGCGACGAGGCGGTCTACCTCGCCCGCCACCTCCTCCACCACGACATCGCCTGCACCATTCTCGAGTCCGATAAGGACCGGTGCCGCGAGCTCGCCGAGATGCTCACGGGCGCGCTCATCCTCCACGGCGACACCACCGACCTGGATCTGCTCGAGATGGAGGGCGTCGAGGGGATCGATGGCTTCGTCGCGCTCACGAACCGGGACGAGGTAAACATGCTCGCGGCCCTCCTCGCGAAGACGTGCGGGGCCCGGAGAGCCATTCCTTTGATTCACAAGATGGAGTACATGGCGCTCATCGAACGGGTCGGGCTCGACGCGGCCGTGTCTCCCCGCATCTCGGCGGCGAATGCCATCTTGCGCTACGTGCGTCGCGGCCAGATCGCGTCCGTCGCCACACTCACGGGGACCGATGCCGAGGCGATGGAAACGGTGATCGGCGCCTCCGCCTCCCTCGCCGGCCACAAGCTCCGCGACATCCGCTTCCCGCACGGCGCGCTCCTGGGCGGAATCGTCCGGAACGAGAAGGTCATCATGCCCCGGGGATCGGACGCCCTTCAGGCCGGTGATCACGCGATCTTCTTCGTGCTTCCCGAAGCGATCACCGCGGTCGAGGAGCTTCTCGCGTGAGCTTCCGACACCTGATCTTCACGATCAGCGTCGTCCTCGTTGTATTCAGCGCAGCACTACTCGCCAGCACGATCGTGGCATGGGGATACGGCGGCCCCGATCTGCCGGCCTTCCTCATCAGCACCGTCATTTCCGCGACGCTCGGACTCGTGGGGATGAGCACGACGAAGCTCAAGGGTAGCCTGACGATCCGCGAAGGGTACGCCGTGGTTTCGCTCACCTGGATCGTGGTCGGGATCGTCGGCGCCCTTCCCTTCCTCCTGTCAGGTGTCGTGGAGAGTCCCGTTGCGGCGTTTTTCGAGGCGGTCTCGGGACTTACGACGACAGGCGCCACCGTCTTCCCCGACGTGGAGGCGCTCCCACAGGGAATCCTCTTCTGGCGGTCGCTGACACAGTGGCTCGGGGGGATGGGAATCATCCTTCTCGGCGTCGCGATCCTCCCCTTCCTGGGGGTCGGAGGGATGCACCTCTTCCGGGCCGAGGTGCCGGGTCCCGTCTCAGAACGCCTTTCCCCGAGGATCACACAAACGGCGAAGCTCCTCTGGGTCGTGTATGCCGGACTCACCCTGATTCTGTTCCTCCTCCTCATGGCGGGCGGCCTCTCCCCCTTCGACGCGTTGAACCACGCCTTCACAGCGATGCCGACCGGCGGGTTTTCCACGCGAAACGCCTCAGCGGCCGCATACGAGTCTCGCTTCGTCCAGTACGTCCTCATCCTCTTCATGTACCTGGCCGGCGTGAACTTCGTCCTCCACTTCCGGGCCCTTTCGGGGAAATTCCGCGGCTACTGGGCGAGCTTGGAGTGGCGCTTTTACACGGGAGCCTTTCTCATCGCCACGCTGGGGATCTTCCCCTTCCTCTTCCTCTCGGACGCGGGCGCGGGACTCGGCGTGGAGCGGGTGTTCCGGGATACCCTCTTCCAGGTCGTGTCGGTGGGAACGACGACCGGTTTCGTCACTTCGGATTACGGAGGGTGGCCGCTCGCGCCGCAGCTCGTCCTCGTCGCGCTGATGCTGATGGGAGGGATGGCCGGCTCCACGGGCGGCGGAATCAAGTCCATGCGGATGTTCGTGCTCCTGAAGGCGGGGATATCGCAGCTGCGCCGAAACCTCCATCCACGCGCGGTCGTCGTGACGCCGATGGGCTCGAAGGCGCTTCAGGACTCGGAGGTTCTCAACATCCTCGGGTTCGTCCTTCTCTTCTTGGGGATCTTCTTCGCGGGAATCCTCGTCCTCGCGGGGTTGGGTCATGACCTGGAAACCGCCATCGGAGCGAGCGTGGCCACGATCGCCAATATCGGACCGGGGCTCGGCGAGGTCGGCGCGGTCGAGAACTACGGCTGGATGGATCCCGCGTCCCAGCTCGTCCTGATCGCGCTCATGCTCATCGGCCGCCTCGAGATCTTCACGGTATTGCTCCTGTTTTATCCGGACTTGTGGAGGCGATGAAACGACCGGGCGAGGACCTAGCCGTGACGCTTGCCCGTGCTAAGGATTGAAGGTTCCAGCGTTGCCCGTGAGGGAGTGTCGTAGCGCACCGTGATCCAACCTTCCCACCCTCAGCTCTCGGTCGCCACCTCCGCGACATTTTCGTCTTCCTCCCAGTCGAGCAGGTGATACGGATCGATACCGGCCCATCCGGGCTCGCTCCGCACCGTAACCGTGATCGTCGGCTCGGTGGACGAGATGCGATGCAACTCGAGATAGAGCGGCTCGCCGAGCTCCTCGTCTTTCTGACCCGGATCCCCGCTTTCCTCTGGAGCCGCGAAGACACCGACCTGCACCCAGTCGTCCATCGGCATCTCGGCTGCGGCCCCTGCGTTGTCCATCACCACCTTCCGGGCCCGCACGTCGAGGGTCACTCGCCAGGTACGTTCGTCGGTGGGCTCCGCCGTGGCGCGCTCCGCCTCGAACTCCCAGGTGGTGTTGGCCTCGAAGAGATCGTGGAGGAGGGATTTGAGCGAGTCCGGCGTGACCGCCTGAAGCTCGCGATAAAGGTCGAGCGTCGTCGGTAGGGGCGCCCCTTCCTGCGCGTGCACCTCGAGCAACCGCCGAAGGGCGCCGTTCACCGCGTCCGCCCCGACGTACTCCCTCAGAGCGAACATCGCGAAGGGCCCTTTCCGATATAGGAGGTAGTCGTTCGCGGCCTGAAGGAGCGGGACGTTTTGTGGCTCGACCGGATACGGCTCCCTCATCCAGCGGAGGAGTCGGCGCATCTCTTCGCGGCCGAGCGCTTCCTCCACGACCCCGATCGCGGAGTACCAGGCGAGGCTTTCCGAGAGCACCCCGGCCCCCTCGACGAACGCGTACCCGAGCTGGGCCCCCCACCACTGGTGTCCGACCTCGTGCGCCACGACCGCGAACGGGACATCGGGGAGTTCCGGATCCGTCTCGGGGTTCATGAGATTGAACCACTCGCGGTACGTGATCGTGCTCGCCTCGGCGTGGAGTCCGAACCCGGGACCGCGCTGCTCGACGAACCGGATGTAGCTGTAGGGGTAGGGCCCGAACTGCTCCGTGTAATGATCCAGTGAGGCTCGTACGCTCTGGACGATGCGATCCAGGTGCTCGACGTGTCTCGGATCGTGGAAGATCTGGATCGCGACCGCGTTCCACTCTCCTTCATGAAGGGCATAGTCCGCGGACGCGATGATGTATTCGTTCCCGATGGGGGCATCGGTCGAATAGCGGAAGTAGCGTCGGCCCTCTTCCGTCCAGGCCTCGCGAAGCAGGCCCGGCGCGATCGCCGTCTGGTCTTCCGCCGTGCCCACGACGACGTCGATGGCGATTCGCTCCCCGGCCCAGCTTCGGACCTCGCGCGCATCCAAGTCGTACAGGGAGGGAATAGCCGGGCGCGGAGGGAGCCCGTGCGCCTGCCGCTGCGCCACATTCCCGAGCTCACGGCCCCGCTGATACCCGATGGCGGGGAGCCACTCTTGACTGTTCAGGACGGTGCCGTTCGCGACGACGGACGCATCGACGGAACCAGTCGGGAAAACACGGGGCCGGAAGCGAACTTCGAAGCGGAGATCCAGAGAGTCTCCGGGCTGGAGCGGCTCTTCCAGCGCATAGATCCGGTGGTCGAGCTCCTCGTCGTCGAGCACGAGTCGGGCCGACCGATCGAACTCGATTCCGAAAGTCTCGACGTCCGACCGCGGTTCTAGGTGAACCGAATCGATCGGCACCAGGTCGTCGTTTACGAGCCGATGGGTGCCGCGAATCTCCACCTCGCGCCGCTCCGGATAGAGCTCGACCTCGAGGCTCGTCCCCGTCAGTCGAGGTTGCGGCACTTCCGCGAACTGCCCGAAGCGCCGCTCGTACTCGGCCAGCCGCTCCATTGCCTCCACAGGAGTCAGGGACGCGTTCAGCACCCTCGTGTGGTAGAAGACGAACCCACCGAGGGTGAGCGTGAGGAAAACCGCCGACGCTCCCGTCCAGGCCGTCGGCCCCGTGAAGCGGCGACGTGCGGCGCGAACCCGCGCCCCGATCCCCTCTTCCTTCCCCCGCACCCAGAGCAGCCTCGCCACCACCGCGAAGAGCAGCGCCCACGCCGTCCAGTAGAGCTGATACCGCATCCACGGCCCCAGGGACGCACCGAAGTCGCTCATCTCCGTATAGGACCACCCCGGATCGAATCCGTAGGCGAGGAACTCGGGAAGGCCGAACTCGGGACCGCCGAGCATGAGCACGGAGGCGACGACGGTCAGGAGGTGGCCAACCTGTTTCTGGTTCACAACTTCCTGTATGACGAGAACGAGGAGGCCGGAGAGGAGGTAGTGGGTGAGCTGAAGCCCGAAGAGGACCTGGAGGTACCGGCCGATCTGGATGTCAAATTCACCCGTGGTCACCTGTACGAGGACCCCGGCCGTAATCTGGATCGCCATGCAAACGCCGATGAGGAGTCCGAGGCTCATGAACTTGCCGAGGAAGAGCACCCAGTCGGGCACCGGCGCGGCGTCCACGATCTCGCTCACGCCCGCGTCCCGCTCGCGCCACACGAGCTCTCCAGCCCAGTAGACGATGAGCACGGGGATGATCAGATAGGCGGGAGGAGCCCCGGGATTCTGAAGGCTGAAAAGGACCAAATCGGTGCTGCGAACCATGGGAATGCCCATATCTCCCTGATTGTCCACCGAAGCGAGGGCGAAGAGGGCCACGACGCCAAGCAGAAGGAGGCTGATCCAGGTCGTCACCGTCTTTCCGAACGCTTCCACCGCCACGGCGAGCGTTTGGCGAGCCCGCGTTCGGAAGTCGAAGGTGCGCCCGACCTCCGGCACGGAGATCGCCGCGCTCCCGAGGCTTCCGGACCCCACCGGCGTCGGGGCGACCGTTTGGCCCGGCCTCGAAAGGCGACTCCACCATCGGTTCGGCGTCGGATGTTCGAACCGAAACCGGGTGTGGGTGACCACCAGCGTGGCCAGCCCGATGCCAATCCAGAGCAGGCGATTCAGGAGCAGCGATCCGTCGAGCCAAGTCAGGCGTGAATTGAGCTCGAGCGTGGTCCAGCCGCTCGTCGGGGAGTCGGGGAGCAGGCCCATCACACCGATCGGGTCGAACCAACGCGCTACGTCCCAGTCCAGGAGAAGGGGCAACCCGACGGCCCCCGCGAACGTGACGACGAGGAGGAGCACGCCGCCCACGTAACTGGCAATGGCCCGACGGCCGAGCGCCGCGAACGCGAACTGGATCGCCGTCCCAACGAAAGCGCTCGGCAGCGCGAGGAAGGCGTAGGCGGAAAGGTAGGCCTCGGGCCAGAACGGACCGCGGATCTCGGCCTCCACCTCGGGCGCATGCATGCCGAGCCAGATGCCCGCGGGCACGGCGAGCAGGATCAGGGCGTTCAGGACGAAGGCGGCGAGGAACCGTCCCCCGAGATACTCCGCCTTTCGGACCGGGGAAGCGTAGTTCAGGGGAAACATCCCGGTCTCCACATCCCGCGCGGCCGCATCCCCCGCGACGTAGGCGGCGACCAGAAGCCAGATCAAGCTGCAGACGGCCGTGACATACGCGACGACGTAAGGAGCCGTGAGGAGGAATCCCCCGTAGCGCGCGTCCGGGAGGTAGCCTCCTACGACCTGCGCGAAGGCGATGAGGGCGAGAGCCGGGAGGTAGAGCCAGGTCGAACCACGCCGAAGCTGATAGGCCAGCTCGAAGCGGAAGGTGCTCCAGAGCTTCATGGCTCCGCAGTCACCTCCGACCGCCCGCGGCGCCCCCCGATCTGGCCGGCCATCGCGCTGAAGTAGACATCTTCGAGGATCGGCTCAGCGGGTTCGAAGCCGGGGCCGGGGGCCGTGTCACCGAAGGCGCGCACGACGGGGCGCCCGGCGAGGAGCTTCGTCGAGAGGACGGAGTGTTCTCGCTGCAGTTCGGGGAGCTCCTCCTTCGAGACCACGCGGCGCCAGATGCGGCCCCGGAGGTCATTGATGGCCCGGAGCGGCTCAGTTTCGAGCAGGATCTCGCCTTCGTCGATGACCGCCATCCGGGTGCAGAGCTCGCTCGCGTCCTCGACGATGTGCGTCGAGAGGAGGACGACGCTCTTTTCGCCCAGCTCGGAAAGGAGATTCAGGAATCGCACGCGCTCGGCAGGATCGAGGCCCGCCGTCGGTTCGTCCACGATCATCAGCTTGGGGTTGCCGAGAAGCGCCACCGCGACGCCGAAGCGCTGCTTCATCCCGCCCGAATAGCCGCCGAGTTTCTGCTTCCGCACCTCCCACAGGTTTACCTGGCGAAGAAGGGCATCCACGACCTCCCTGCGCGCCCCACGCTCGCCGATGCCCTCGAGTACCGCGAAGTGGTCGAGCAACTTCTCCGCGCTCACGTTCGGATAGACGCCGAACTCCTGCGGGAGGTAGCCGAGCGTCTCGCGCACCGCGTCCTTTTCCTCAAGCACGTCCAGGTCGCCGAAGTGGATACTCCCCTCGTCCGGCTCCTGAAGCGTCGCGATCATTCGCATCAGCGTGGACTTCCCCGCGCCGTTCGGACCAAGGAGCCCGTACATCCCCACTGGGATCGTGAGGGTGATGTCCTTGAGCGCCTGCACCCCGTTCGGGTAGGTCTTCGAGACGCCTCGGATTCGGAGCTCCACTGCCTTCTCCTATTGGGCCCACCGCGCGCGGGCATTCGTCCGCTTGCCAAGTACTTTGTGAAGCAAAGTATGGAGACGAGGCAGGGGGGTCAAGGGATTCACTGGTGCGGGACCACGCCTTCGCCCTCATTCAACGTTCAACGCTCCGCTTCATGCGCAAGCTGCGGGGCTGGCCCGCCGAACTATTTACCCGCCCGTTCCCCCGCGCCAGCTTCACGCGCCCGGTAGGCGGGCGTCCAGCGGACTTGGATCTTTCCCGGAGACGGGTGGTATGATATTATGTCATACTACTCGGGAGGCGTCTCATGCCCAAGACAAAAGTTGCGGTGACGCTCGACTCCGAAATCCTCGGGGAGCTGGATGAGTTGATCGCCCGGCGCCAGTTCCCTAATCGGAGCCAAGCGATCGAGGCTGCCGTCGCCGAGAAGCTGGAGCGACTTGCACGCACCCGACTGGCCCGGGAGGCTGCGAAGCTCGATCGCACGGAGGAGAAGGCACTCGCCGAGGAAGGCATGGATTCGGAGCTCGACTCGTGGCCCGAATACTGAGGGGGGAAATTCGTTGGGCCGACCTAAACCCCCCTCGCGGTCATGAACAAGCGGGCCATCGTCCGGTCCTTATCCTAAGCCACGATGTGTTCAACGAGCGATCAGGGACCGTGATCGCGGTCGCGCTCACGAGCCAGGAGCCCCGGGCGGGATTCCCACTCACTCTGGAGTCCAAGGCGGACGGTCTTCCTAAAGCGTCCTGGATAAAGATCAGCCAAATCCGGACCTTGACGGCGGAACGAATCGGGCGACGTATCGCTCGTGCATCGGAGGAGGAGGTCGCTCGGGTCATCGAGGGCCTCAACGAAATCCTAGGTAGCTGAGGTCCAGACCCCCAGAATTGTCCTCCGGCGCCTGCGCGCGCGCCGATGTTCAGCGCCACGCGAGGGCCACGGAGGCTGCGAGCCCGAACTCCCGTCCAACGATGGGTCGCATGGTCAGAGCGCCCTGACCGTCGCCGACCGTCAGCTGCTCCCACCGCTCGCTTTCCGCGGCGAGCCCGACGATCAGGCGGACCGGGATGCCGATCAGGGTACCTGCGATGATCCCATAGCCTGCGGCATCCCCCCTCGAGGACAATTCTAGGAGGCAACCGAAGAGCCCCGTCTCTCGGCACGGCTCCCACGTCAGGGCCCAGAGCATACTGCCGCCGACCGCTGAAACTAGGACCGTGAAATTCCGTCATCGCACACACAGGGCGCTTGGTCCGTCGCCAGGATCGGCTGAGTCCTTTACCCCTACTTCCGAACCTCGTGGCGAAGCGCAAGCATGCCACTCTTGTACGCCTTCACCTCCAACAGGTGAAGCTCCACGTCTCTGTCGAGCCCCTCGAAGAAGGAGATGCCGTCACCGATCAAGATGGGCATGATCGAGTAGCGAACTTCGTCGGCCAAGCCGAGGCGAAGACATGCACCCGAAACTGCGCCACCTCCCACAACCCAGATGTTACGGAAGGTTGGTCTCAGCCGCTCATTCACCAGTGCCCGGAGATCGCCAGAATAGAACTCGACCGCATCCCGGGTCTTCGAAAACTCTCGGCTCGTGAGGACGAAGATGGGCTTGTCGCCGTAGGACCAACCGAACCCCTTCGCCTCAAGATCCAAGGCGGTCTCATAGGTTCGAGACCCCATGACGTAGCAGTCGATCGCCGTGAGAAACTCCTCGACAGTTTCCGGGTCCAGCGTCTCCCCGTCTTCGAACTCGTCCGAGGTTTCTAGCCAGTCTACGCTCCCGTCCTTTCGAGCGATGAAGCCGTCGAGGCTCGCTACCATGTGGATCGTCACGCAAGAATCAGCGTCCGCCATCGTTCCGCCCCCACGTTTCAGCACGAGAGCCCGTCCCCGCCGGTCAGGGCAGAAGAGTACGTGGGGTGGGACGGGGAAGCTACGAAGTCCTTCACGGATATCGGGACGCGCCACGCCGATTTCTCCCGCGGTCCGAAGACTGGCAGGCATTCTCCCCAGCGCGGCCTCACTCGACGAGTATCTCTCCCATCTCGAGGACAAGTACACGAATTGAGGCTATTCCTCGATGCCAACATCGTGTTCGACGTCCTGGCCAAGCGAGAGCCGTGGTTCGCGCACTCCGCAAGCGTCATGTCCTTACTTGAGTCCGACGACGTTCACGGGATCGTTGCTGCCCATTCCGCCACGACGCTCTGCTACCTCTGTTCCAAACACCTTGGAGCCGAGCGTGCCACGACCGCAATCGTCGACCTGCTGGACCTCGTCACAGTGGCTCCCATCGACCAGGATGCCATTCTCAAGGCGCTCGCCCTACACTGGACTGACTTCGAAGACGCCCTTCTGGCCCTCAGCGCTGCCGAAGGAGCCGTGGACTACCTGGTCACTCGGATTTCCGACGACTTCCGAAATGCATCGGGCCCCGTCGCTTCCCCTTCCGAACTCCTGGCCCTCCTCCGTGCATCGGACTAAGACCGAGTTCCATGACGATGCGGGGCCTGATTTCCACCGCCTTCATCCACTTCGCACTCATCGCAGAGGCTCTGCGTTAGTGTGAACACGCCCTAACTTTGGGATTGACTCGCTCGTCCGCTACTGCGCGCAGAGGCCCCTCGCCCTCGAGCGCCTTCACGCTCCCGAGGGATCCGCCTCCCTTGCCTCACCGGACGCTCGGCTGGTCTACCGCCTCCCGGCGCCGGACCCGAACGGCCGGACCAAACTCAGGCTTTCACTCCCTCGCCAACACCATCCTCAGCGTTGCGGCCTCGTCCTGCTCGTCCCCGTCCACATCGAACTCCATGTGAGCTCCGGAGAGCGTCAAGGTATCCCCGGCGAGGGCCATCTCGAATTGCCACTCCCCGATGAAACCGAAGGTGAGAGTGAGGTCGAGGACTTCACTGGTGGCGGTCCATGTGCCGCCGAAACTCCGGGGAGATTCGCCCGGCTCGGTGAGGATCAGCGTCCAGTTCCCATTTTCGAGGAGCGTCAGCGTCGCCGCGGCGCCCAAGGCGACGATCTCGACTTTCAGGCTCGGGTTCGCGATGCTCGCGAATTCGATCTCCGTCGCGGCCCACGTCCCGCTGAGCTCCACCTCACTGGGGCCCGTCCCACCGTCTCCGCATCCGGCGAGGGCGACGAGCCCGCCGACAAAGATCAGAGTCTCGCGAATCCTCAAAGCCATGCCATCCTCCTGCGGTTCGACAGTATGGGTGAACTACGACCGAGCGCAGGGTGCATTCGGCGGGCCACGGAGGAACTGCGGCACCGGAGAGGCGAAGGAGTTGTGGGTCAGATAGTTGGCCGTCCCGGCGCCGACAGCGAATGCGTCCGATGGGGACAAATCGGCCCGGTGGCTACGACGAATTGGGACAGGGGGGCTCGCTTCACTCACAGCGGGCCTTCGGCCCAAACGCGGCTTTCGTTTCAGGGACGCGGAGGCGCTCAGAGCTTGGGCAGGGTCACGCCCTGGTGGTCCCGGTACTTCCCCTTCCGGTCCTCGTACGCCGTCTCCGGTTCCTCGTCGCTCTGGAAGAAGATGAGCTGCGCGATCCCCTCGTTCGCATAGATCTTCGCGGGGAGCGGCGTCGTGTTAGAGGATGATCCGCTGCTCGTCGTCGATGGAGATGGACGCGTCCACCGAGATCTCGAGGATGCCGGCGAACATCGCGGCGGAGGCTAGGGTCGGCGATATCGTCCTGCGCCCATCTATCTCCTCCGTTATCGAGGCGACCCCGAGACCTCCGGCGCGAAGCATCCCAACTCCTGCATCCGGCTCGCCAGCTCCTCCCCCTCGAGGACTTCCCTTTCCTTGAGTTCCTTGGCCAGGGTACGAAGGACGTCCTCTTTCTCGCGGAGAAGAAGCAGGGCGCGGGAATAGGCCTCCTCTACGAGCCGGCGCACCTCGCGATCGACCGCACGCGCGGTCGCCTCCGAATACCGTTGAGGAAGCAGGGAAAGCTCGCTGAAGGAAGCGCCCGGTCCGTCCTCCAGGGAGACGGGCCCCACTCCTTCCGTCATCCCGAACTGGGTGGCCATCCGGCGGGCGAGCTCCGTTGCCCCCTGAAGGTCGTCGGCGGATCCCGTGCTCCCCTCCCCGAAGACGATCTCCTCGGCGGCGCGCCCGGCGAGCTCCACGGTCAGGCGGTCCCGCAGTTCCGATTCGCTCAGGAGATAGCGGTCGTGCAGAGGGGTTTGGATGGTAACGCCGAGCGCTGTGGCTCCACGCGGAACGATGCTGACCTTGTGGACGGGATCGGCGTTGGGAAGGAGCATCCCGACGAGCGCATGCCCCATTTCGTGGTGGGCCACGATCTCGTGCTCTCGTGCGATGAGTGCACGGCTGGTCCGCTCCAGCCCGGCCATGACCCGGTCGATGGCTTCGTCCAGGTCCTTCATCGTGACGCGCTCTCGATAGCCACGCACCGCAAGCAGAGCCGCCTCGTTCACGACGTTCGCGAGCTGAGCCCCGGCGAACCCGGGTGTACGGGCCGCCACGACCCTCAGGTCCACGTTGGGTTCGAGCTGAATTCGGCGCGCGTGGATGGCCAGGATCGCCTCCCGGCCCCGCAGGTCCGGGCGGTCCACGAAGATCTGACGATCGAAGCGCCCCGGCCGCTGAAGCGCCGGGTCGAGGAGGTCCGGACGGTTGGTGGCGGCCATCATGATGACTCCGCCCGAGGCGTCGAACCCGTCCAACTCGATCAGGAGCTGGTTCAGCGTCTGCTCCCGTTCGTCGTTGCTCACGGGTGAGCCCGGTCCCGCCCGGGTCTTCCCGAGCCCGTCGATCTCGTCGATGAACACGATGCACGGAGCCCTCTCCCTGGCTTGACGAAAGAGATCCCGGACTCGCGCCGCGCCTACGCCGACGAACATCTCGACGAACTCGGCGCCGGAGGTGGTGAAGAACGGCACCCCCGCCTCACCGGCAGTGGCACGGGCGAGAAGAGTCTTGCCCGTGCCCGTGGGACCCACGAGGAGGACTCCCTTGGGGATGCGCGCCCCGATCCGGGTATAGCGCTCCTTGTTACGGAGGAAGTCCACGACTTCGCGGAGCTCCGTCACCGCTTCGTCCACCCCGGCCACGTCATCGAACGTCGCGCGGGCGGTGGTCTGGTCCCAGATCTTCGGCCGGCTGGAGCCGAAGCTTAGCGCCTCCGGGCGTCCTCTCCCCGCCATTCCACGGAGGAACCAGGCCCAGAAGAGGAGCAGGACGCCCATGGGGAGGAGCCACACGAGCACCGGGCCCCACCCCTCTCCAGGGAACTCCCCCACGATCAGGGCGCCGGTCTCGTGGAGGCGGGCCACGATCTCCGCGTCATCGACCCCGGGAACCCGCACAGCGCGGAAGACGACGCCTTCGGGAGCAGCCCGCTCGCGCCAGACGACGGCCTCGGGCGAGATCGACACCTCCGCCACTTCCTCCCGGTCGAGTGCTTCCAGGAAGCGCGAGTAGGCTACCGCCTCGGGCCGGACGCCCTCGAGGCCCCCGCGGCTGAGGAAGACGACGGCCCAGGCGACCCCGAGCATCAGGGCGACGCGGACCGCGGTGCGGAGAATGTCCCGGACGGAGTCGGTCATGGAAGCTACGCCCGGAATAGGTTGGGACGATCGTCGCGGCCAGCCGCACCGACTTGGTTCGGGGCCGACGACGGCGGGAAGCGCAGATCCCGTGCCAGGTCGGCACGTGGCGTCGGAGCGCGCAAACAGAGGCACGGGCCCCGCCGCCGGCCCTTTATGCACGGGTCGTTTTGTCTCATATCGGGACCCGGCGGGGGACGGGTCGCCCTCTCCGTCCCCGGAGTACCGCCGCGGCGCCAGGATCCGGTGGTCGGCACAGTTACTGCATTCCCCTCATCCCGAGAGCTCCGGCGGACCTCCGCCTGAACGTGAGCTCTCGCGAGACCGGAACCTCCGGTCCTTTTCATGCCCAATACGACCAACCTGAGGAGCCCACCATGACGGCTCGAGTGATCGGCCTTTCGGCCCTCCTCGTTCTCTCCATCCTCCTCGCGCCGCCCCAGGGCGCTCGCGCCCAGTCCGTGCTGGAGCGCACGCCGAACCTCCAGGGCGACTGGATCGGCGATGAGCTTCACCTCACCTTCGTCCATCGGATGTGGCGCGTGCGGCGGGGCGGTGAGAACCGCGCGACCGCGTCCACGAGTTCCATGGTCGGGTATCCGGTCCGGACCGATGTGCTGCTCGCGGCCCAGTATGCCAGCCGATCCACGGTAGGGAGGTCGAACGAGTTGGAGCTCTTCGCCCGGTGGGCGCCCTTGAGGCCGGTGGAGGGGGCGCCGGTCGGCCTGGCCGTGGCGGCGGCCTACAACACGGCGGCCGAGAGCTTCGACGGCGAGGTGTCCGTCCGGCTCCCGGTGTCCGAGCTTCAGCTCTTCGGCTCCGTCCGGGCCTTCTCGGATGCCTACCGCTCGGGGGACTCGCGGGTCGCCCTGGGGGCGGGCATCCTGGCCCGGCTCCGCCCTTCGGTCGCGCTCGCCGCCGACGTCGTGTCCGTGGTGGACCGGGAGGCGGGGGAGAAGATCGCCTGGAGCGCCGGCCTCCAGCTCTGGATCCCGAGGAGCCCGCATTCGGTCTCCTTCCACGCCACGAACGCCGCCACGACCACGCTCCAGGGAAGCTCGATGGGGAGCCGCACGATGTGGGGCTTCGACTTCACCACCCCGCTCACCTTCTTCTGATTGTCGGGACTGGACTCTGATGTCGGGACCGGGGTGACGGAATGAGAACCGTGCTTCACGGGGCGTTCTGGCTCGCCGTCTATCTGGCTGTCGTGCTCACGCCGCTCGTCGTCCTGCTCCTGGCTCCGACCCCGGCGGGGGGAGGGTTCTGGTGGGACGTGGCGATCGGCTTCGGCTTCGCGGGACTCGTCATGATGGGCGTGCAGTTCCTCCTCACCGCCCGCTTTCGCCGGGCCACGGCCCCCTTCGGGATCGACGCGATTTACTACTTTCACCGCTACCTCGCGTACGTGGCGGTCGCGGTCCTGCTCGCGCACCCGGTAGTACTGATCGCGATCAATCCCGCGCTCCTCTCCTACATGAACCCGTTCGCCGCGCCGTGGGAGATGGCGGCCGGAACCACCTCCCTCTTCCTCCTTCTCGTCCTCGTGGCGAGCTCCGCCTGGCGAAAGCGGCTCCGGATTCCATACGAGGCCTGGCGGGTCGCGCATCTCCTCCTCGCCTCGGGGGCCGTGGGCCTCGCCCTCGCGCATATGGGGGGAATCGGGTATTACGCGGGGACGCCCGCGGTTCGCGTTCTATGGGTCGGGATCGGCTTCTCCCTTGTCGGGATCGTCGTCTGGGTGAGGGTGCTCGGGCCCTGGCGCCTGCTTCGCTCCCCCTTTCGGGTCACCGACGTGCGACCGGAGCCCGGGGACTCGTGGACGCTGGCCCTGGAGCCCGAGGGACACGAGGGGTTTTCGTTCGACCCGGGCCAGTTCGCGTGGGTCTCCCTGGGCCACTCCCCCTTCGCCATGAAGGAGCACCCGTTCTCCATCGCCTCCAGCCCCTCCCCCGGAGGGCGCCTCGAGTTCACGATCAAGGAGCTCGGAGACTTCACCCGTACGGTGGGCCGGATCCGACCCGGGGAGGCCGCTTACGTGGACGGCCCCTACGGGGCCTTCTCCATCGACCGCTGCCCGGAGGCCGCCGGGTACGTCTTCATCGCGGGAGGGATCGGAGTCGCGCCGATCGTGAGCATGCTCCGGGCCCTCGCGGACCGGGGAGACACGCGCCCGCACCGACTCTTCCAGGCGCACAGCCGGCTGGACCGGGTGCCTCTGGGGGAGGCCGTGGCCGAGCTCGAGAAGTGCATGGACCTTCGGGTCGTCCACGTGCTGGAGGACCCGCCGGAGGGATGGGCCGGGGAGCGGGGGTGGATCACCCGGGAGATGCTGGACCGGCACCTCCCCACGGAGCGGCGCGACCTCGAGTACTTCGTCTGTGGTCCGGTTCCCATGAACCGGGCCGTTGGCCGATACCTCCGCGAGTTGGGGATTCCCACGTCGCGGATCCATACAGAGCTTTTCGATCTGGTCTGATCGAGGGAGCGGAACCATGAGAGAAGAAACGGCGAGAGGAGCCGCGCTGGGGACCGGGATTCTGGTCATCGCCGGCGCGCTCCTGTTCGGAGGCCTTCAGGAGCGCGCGTCGGGCGTCCCACCTGTCGCCGCGGCGACCCCGTCCACGGGCATCGAGGCGGTTCCCCCGATCCAGGAACCCGTCCAGACCCACGACTCTGTCCTTGCCGAGGGAAGGCGGGTTTACCAGGAGCAGCGTTGCTCGGCCTGTCACTCGATCGCCGGGGTGGGGAGCCCGAGGAGCCCCCTGGACGGAGTCGGCGGCCGGCTGAGCGGCGCGGAGATCCGCCTCTGGATCGTAGATCCCCAGGCGGCGCGGCCCGGAGTCAGGAAACCCGCCTTTGACGACCTCCCGGAGGCGCAAATCGTCGCGCTCGTCGCCTACCTGGAGACCCTCCGGCCTCCGGAGCCGTGAAAGCCCTTACGGCGCCGGATTTCAGAGTGGCACGCCGCGACGACATCGACTGGTTGCGGCTGCTCGCCATCCTCCTGGTCTTCGTGACCCACGCGGCCCAGGTGTTCAGCCCGATCGACGACTGGCACATCGAGAACGCGGAGCCCAGCCGGGCGCTGGGCCAGTTCACCGTGTTCATGGGGCCGTGGCTCATGCCCCTCTTCATGATGCTCGCGGGGCAGAGCGCCTGGTTCGCCCTCCGGAGCCGGGACAGCGGCCACTTCCTCCGGGAGCGTCTCTTCAAGCTCTTCGTGCCGCTGGTGGCCGGCATCCTGGTGGTGGTGCCTCCCCAGGTGTACCTGCGGCGGGTGTCGCGCGGGGAGTTCGAGGGCAGCTACTTCGCATTTTACCCCCATTTCTTCGACGGCGTCTTTCCTGAAGGCAACCTCTCGTGGGGCCACCTCTGGTTTCTGGCCTACCTGTTCGCGTACACGGTGGTGGGCCTGCCCGCGTTCCGCTTTCTCCAGAGCCCGCGCGGACGCCGTTGGCTCGGGACGCTTTCGCGCGCTTGCGACTGGCCCGGCGGCATCCTCTGGCTCTTCCTTCCCCTCGCCCTGGGACAGATCCTGCTCCGTCCCTACTTTACGCGGACCACGGGCGCGGTCGTCGGGGACTGGGCTACGCACGCCTGGTTCTTTCCCGTCTACGTGCTCGGCTTCGCGGTCATGCTGGAGCCCCGCCTCGGGCAAGCAATCGGCCGGGACTGGCGAAGCGCGCTCTTTCCCGCCGTGCTCACCTCGCTCGGCCTTTTCCTCTTCGCGCAGCCGGGAAACGTGTACGAGCGGATCCCCGCGGATCCGTCGCTCTGGCACATCACGTTCTGGACCGGGTTCACGCTTTCCACCTGGTCGTGGCTCGTCTTCCTCACCGGGGCCGCGCGCGAGTATCTGGCGTTCTCCTCTCCCTCCCTGCGCTACTGGGGGGATCGCGTCTACCCGTTCTACGTTTTCCACCAGACCGCGATCGTGATCGTGGCCTTCTACGTCGTGCAGTGGCCACTGCCGATCGCGGGCAAGTTCCTCGTGATCCTGGGACTCTCCTTCGCCGGGACGGTCCTGGTGCTGGAGGCGGTCGGGCGGATCCCGCGCGTGCGGGGCCTATTCGGCCTACGCGAGACCCTTCCCGGGGCGAGCCCCGTCCGGTTGGCCGAGCGGTAGCCGGTCCCGGGGGGGGTGCGAGGAGGTGCGCGAAGGGGCGTACGGCTACTCGAGCGCGAGCAGGTCCGAGACTGTGACGACCCTGTAGCCCCGTCGGGCCAGCTCCGGAAGGACGGAGCGCAGCACCTCGGCGGTTCTCGGGCCGCGCTCGGCCCCGTCGTGGAGGACGAGAATCGACCCGGGACCCGCGTTCTGGAGAACGTACCAGGAGAGGAATCCGGGCCACGGAATCTGGGCATCGAAAGGGTACACGGATCCAAGGACGGTGCGGTACCCGCGCTCCGCGGCGGCGCGGACCATCCGGTCGTCGTACCACCCCGAACCGGGCCGGAAGAGGCTGCTCCCCCCAAGCTTGTCGAGCCGGCGGTCCATCTCGTCGAAGTCCAATGCGAAGACGTCGTCCGGAAGCTCCCGCGACGGCGCGTCCAGCATCATGTGATGTCCGAGCTCGTGCCCTTGTTCGACAACCGTCCGGACCAGGCCCGTGCGCCGCTCCACCTCCTCGCCAATGAGGAAGAAGGTCGCCCGGGCCCCGTACCTCTCGAGGACCTCCAAGATCTCAGGGGTGGCGGCGGAGGGTCCGTCGTCGATCGTGAGCGCCACGATCTTCTCCGCCGTGTCCACGGAGAAGACCACCTCGGGTGTGCTCCGCCGGGCCCACTCCACCGCGAGGGCGGGGAGGGCGATGATGGCCGACCCGAGAAAGGTGAGCCCGATGGCAAGCGGGACAAGCAGGTTCATGCGTTGCCGATGGGAGGGGCGGGAAAGAGTGGTGTGATGTTACCCTGCTCGTTCGGGCCCGGGTCCGCCCGGGGCGATCCGGCCTACCCCTCGAAGATTCGCGCGCCCGGGCAGCGGAAACCGGGGAGGAGCGTTTCGCCCTCCAGCCCATCCCCGCCGGAGAGGAAGCGAGCCTCGGCCGGGCACCAACTCCAGGTGGTCCTCGTCATCCGGAATCCGGGCGAACGCCTCGAGGATGAGGTGCTCGGTGCCCCTCGGCCTCTCCCAGGGGGAAGAGGCACGGGTGGGCGCCCTTCTCGACACCCTCCACGCGGAGGTTGGTGCGGCCGTGGCATTCGATCCGGACGAGGTCCGGCTCTCAGGTTCGGGGCGTGAGAACGGGCGCCTCTCGAGCCAGGATGCCCGCGATACGCGAGACCTCGTCGCCCAGAAGCTCGAGGATATCGTCCACCGACACGAGGCCGGCGAGCGTTCCCCCCTTTCCGGTCACCACCATGCGTCGCGTTCCCGCCCCCTCCATGGTCCCGAGCACCTGCTCGATTGGCGTGGATTCGTCCACGGATCGCACGGGAGCCGTCATGATCTCGCCCACGCTTGCGTCCTCCGGCGAGAGGTTCCGGGCCACGCAGCGAATCACGATGTCCCGGTCCGTGAGGATCCCGCGGGGCTTCGAATCCGCATCCACGACCACGAGAGTCCCTACGTTGTGCTCGACCATCCTGCGCGCGGCCTCCGCCACCTTCTCCTCGCCACCCGCCGTGGCCACCACGCGGGTGCAAATTCTTCCAACGGACATTTCTCCTCCTTTGCTCTGCGGTGTCGCTCTGGGGCTCGCGGACGCGAATCCCTATGGAATCACGGCCGACGCCTGCGGGCCCTCGTCGCCCGACCCCTCCGAGAACTGAACCTCCTGCCCCACCTGGAGCTCACCGAAGCCCCGTCCCGTGACCGCGTTCTCGTGGAAGTATACCTCGCGCCCGTCCGGCGTCTCGAGGAAGCCGTACCCGTCGGATGGAAACAGCCGAGCCACCCTTCCCATCGGATGCGCTTCCTCACGCGGCTTCCGACTGTCCCTACGCTTCTCGGCGCCATGCAGGAGTCGCGCGCGCGCGGTCGCGAAAGCGTCGGCGATCGCGACCATGGGCTCCTCGGGACCGGAGAGCGGGGGTGGCCGGTTCACCAGGATCTCCGTCCCGGGAAGCCTCAGGTCGATCCTCACGTGGTAGGTGTTCCCGCTGCGATGCCGGCGGTGGGGAAGCTCGACCATGACTCGGCAGCTCGTGATCCTTCGACCCGTTTCTTCGAGCATCGCGATCCCGTCCACGATGGCGGCCTCGATCTCGGGGGTCCGAGGTACGTCCCTGAGCGCGATTTCCGGTGTCACTTGCATTTCGAGCTCCAGTTCAAGGTGGTCCCTGCTTGAGCGCCGCCAGCATGTCGTCTACCGGGAGCGTGTTGATCACGTGCTCGGGCTGGACCCACCCTCGGCGGGCCACTCCGACACCGTACGACTCGATATGACGCAGCTCGTCCGTCGTATGGGCATCCGAGTCGATCGCGATCCGGGCACCCGCCTCGACCGCGCGGCGGGCCAGGGAATCGGACAGGTCCAGACGTTCGGGCTGCGCGTCGATCTCGAGCACGGTACCCGTGCGGATGCAGGCTTCGATCACCGCCTCGAAGTCCGCGGCAACCGCGCGCCGCCTCCCGAGGGATCGCGCCATGGGGTGGAATAGGATGTCCACGTGGGGGTTTGCGATGGCCCGGACGATCCGCCGTGTCACCACCGAGCGGGGCTGGTCGAAATGCGAGTGGATGGCCGCTCCGACGAAGTCCAGCTCGGCGAGGACGTCGTCGTCCACATCGAGGGTTCCATCGGCACGAATGTTCACTTCCGCCCCCGCGAGCACCCGGATCCCCTCCAGCTCGCGGTCCACCTTCCGAATCTCTTTCGCCTGTGCTCGGAGGCCGTCTTCGTCGAGCCCGCCGGTCATGGTGAGGTCACGGGTGTGATCCGTGATCGCGATGTATTCACGTCCGAGCTCCCGAGCCGCGCGGGCCATGCGGCCAATGGAAGCCGAGCCGTCGGTCCAATCCGTGTGGACTTGGAGATCGCCTCGTATGTCGTCTGCTCGCAGGATGGCCGGCAACGCGTTCTTACTGGCCAGCTCCACCTCGCCGGTGTCCTCGCGCATCTCGGGAGGAACCCACGTGAGCCCCAGCCCGACGTAGATTTCCTCTTCGGTCCTGCCGGCGATGCGGCGGGCGCCCCGGAACAGCCCGTATTCGTTGAGCTTTAGCCCCTGGCTCCGGGCGATCCTCCGGAGGGCGACGTTGTGGGCCTTGCTTCCCGTGAAGTACATAAGTGCGGCCCCGAAGCTCTCGGGATCCACGACGCGCAGGTCGGCGTCCACTCCGTTCGACAGACGCACCAGCGTCTTGGCCGGCCCGTGGGCGAGGACGGACTGCACCTCGGGCAGGGACCGGAAGGCGGCGGATGCTCCTTCCCCCGCCTCGGCGGCCACGACCACGTCCAGGTCTCCAACGGTCTCGCGGTGTCGGCGGATCGAGCCCGCGACCGCGACCTCGACGACGCCCGTCACACCCCTCAGGGCTCCCTCGATGCGGCGCGCGACACCCAGCGCCTCGCCCAGTGGCCGGCGGCCGGCGGCTTCCTGGTAGAACTGGATGGCCTCGGCGATTCTCTGCTCGCTGCGCTCGCCGAAGTGGGGCAACGTGCGGATGCGCCCTTCGCTAGCGGCGTGCTGGAGATCCTCGACGGTGCGAACGTTCAGAGCCTTCCAGAACGCTCGCGCCCTCTTCGGGCCCACGCCTTCGATGGCCGTGAGGGCGAGGATATCGACCGGCGTCCTCTTGCGGAGCGCGTCGAGGTCGGCCATCCGCCCCTTCTCGAGCATCCCGGCCACGCGATCGGCGATGCCCTTTCCGATGCCGGGCAAGGCGCGCAGAGCCCTGGCGCCGCCCTCCTCGTAGAGATCCCAAAGCGGACGGTCCAGGGCCGCCACGGCGTATGCGGCCCTCCGGTAGGCGGCCGGCTTGAAGGGCACCTCCTCCATCTCGAGGAAGAGGGCCATCTCACGCAGGGCCCGCTCGACGTCCTCGTTGTTGGCTCGCCTTCGGATCATCATGACCTCTGAGGAGGCCGGAGGCGGCTCTTTCGCACCGACCCCGGTTAGGCTCAGCTCTCGGCAACGGCATCCAGGATGTCGGTGGCGGTGACGATCCCCACGAGCTTCCCGGTGCGAACGACGAGAGCTCGGCGGACGTTCTTGTCCCGAAGGAGGCGGGCCGCTGCGGCGAGGGTGGCGTCCGGGCCGATCATGACCGGGTCGCGTGTCATGATGTCCTCGACCGAGTATCCGTCGAATGCGTCGCCCGGGATCTCCCGGATCCGATCCCGCATGTCCACGAACCCTCCACCGGGGGTCACGTAGTAGGCGAAGAACTCCCCCTCGAGGGGCGAATCCAAGAAGGCGACCTCGGGATGCGGACCGCCGACGCCGAGTCCCCAACGCGCCGCCTCCGGGATCGTTCCGAGGTCCCGCGCCAGACGGACGACGTCCCGGGAGGTGACGACCCCCACGAGCACTTCTTGCTCATCCACGACGGGCACGCCTGTGATCCCCGAGGATTCGAGCCTCCGAATGAGATCGGAAACCGGGGCGTTCGGCGGGATCGTGATCACGTCCTTCTGCAGGATGTCCCGTACGGTGGTGTCCTGTGCAACGGTCATGTGAACCTCCGATATCGAGTCGAGTTTGGCGATCATTGATAGATGACGAGCAGGGGGGCCGGGCGGAGGCCGAGCACCTCGATCGGGCTCATGAGAGGAACGTCCTGCTCGTAGAACAGCTTGAAGCCCGTGAACTGAACCGGTTGCTCGGCCACGAAACGTTGGTACGCGTCCGGATTGCCGAGCGTGGGGATGGCGCCCGATACGGCGAGCCCACAGGCCCCGAGCACAAGAGACAAGAACGCCCACAGAGCGAGGCCCGTGAGCGCTCGCTCGCATCGAGAAGTGACCTGCACCCCCGCTGTGGTAGCCCGACTCCGAGCTCTCACCGGGGCCGTCATCAGTAGGTCTCGGCCGCCGGCGACCGCGCCGGCTCCGGCTCACGCACCTCGGTCATCGTGGCCTCGGCCAATAGCAGCACGCCGGCCACCGACACGGCGTTCTCGAGGGCGACTCGGACGACCTTCGTGGGATCGATGATCCCGGCCTCCATCAGGTCGACGTATTCGCCCCGGGCGGCATCGAAGCCCCAGTTGCCCGCTCCATTCCGCATCCGGTCCGCGACGACTCCCCCGTCCACCGCCGAGTTCTCGGCGATCTGGCGGACCGGCACCTCGAGTGCCCGCCTGAGGATGAGGATGCCAGTTCGCTCGTCTCCTTCCGCCGCCGCCGCCTCCGCCTCCACTGAGGGGATCGCCCTGAGGAGCGCCAGGCCGCCGCCGGGAACGATCCCCTCCTCGACGGCCGCCTTTGTGGAGTTGATCGCGTCCTCGAACGCTTCCTTTCGGCTCTTCATCTCGGATTCGGAAGGGGCCCCGACCCGGATGACCGCGACGCCTCCAGAAAGCTTCGCGAGCCGTTCCTGGAGCTTCTCCCTGTCGTAGTCCGACGTCGTGTCCTCGATCCGGCGCCGGAGCTCCTTCACGCGACCCTCGATCTCGCCCGCTACACCGCCGCCGCCGATGATCGTCGTGGTGTCCCGGTCCACGACAATCCGCGCCGCGGAGCCGAGATCCCCAATACTCAGGTTTTCGATCTTGAGCCCGATGTCCTCGCTCACGAGGCGTCCGCCTGTGAGGACCGCGATGTCCTGGAGCATCTCCTTCCTGCGATCCCCGAACCCCGGGGCCTTCACCGCGAGTGAGGGAAGGACTCCGCGGATCTTGTTCAGGACGAGTGTGGCGAGCGCTTCTCCTTCCACGTCCTCCGCGACGATGAGGAGCGGACGTGCCTCCCGGGCCACCTGCTCGAGGAGCGGCATGAGATCCTTCATCACGGCGATCTTTTTCTCGCAGAGGAGGATCAGAGGCTCCTCGAGGACCGCCTCCATCTTCTCGGGATCCGTGACGAAGTACGGGGAGAGATAACCCCGGTCGAACTGCATCCCGTCCACCAGGTCCAGGACGGTCTCCGTCCCCTTCGCCTCTTCGACCGTGATGACGCCCTCCGCGCCAACCTTCTCCACGGCGTCCGCGACCATCCCGCCCACGAAGGTGTCCCCGTGGGCCGAGATCGACGCCACCTGGGCCTTCTCGTCCCGACCGGCAACGGGGCGCGAAAGGTGTGCGAGGGCCTCGACGGCACGCCGGAGCCCCCTCTCCAGGCCCCGCCTAACGTCGACGGCTGCCGCTCCAGCGGTGACGTTCCGCACTCCCTCTGCGAAGATCGCGTGCGCGATGAGGGTGGACGTGGTCGTACCGTCTCCCACGACATCGCCCGTGCGCTCGGCAGCCTCCTTCAGGAGCTGAGCCCCCAGGTTCTCGACCGGATCTTCGAGGTCCAACTCCTTCACGATCGTGACCCCGTCGTCGCAGACAAGAGGCCTTCCCCACTTCCGCTCGATCAGGACGGAGCGAGCCCTGGGTCCGAGCGTCCCGCGCACGGCGTCCGCCAGCGTCGCGGTTCCCTTGAGCACCTTCTCACGCGCTTCCGAGCGGAAGAGCATCTCCTTGTGCGGCATGCGGGTCAGTCCTCGAGGATGAAGGTCACCTTCATCGTCACGCGGTATTCGCTGATTCCGGAGCCATTCCACGCCACCTTCTGCTCCTTCACCCACGCCCCCTGGATCCCCTTGAGCGACTTGCTCGCCCGGGAGAGCCCCTGGTGAATCGCATCCTCGAAGCTCTTCGGGGAGTTCGCGGTGATCTCGGTGACTTTGGCGACAGACATGATCCCCCCTGTTCTCTGTCGGTCTTACTCGTGCGCCCGGTCTTTCCGGGGAGCCTGACCGGGATAGGAATGCACGCGGCGTGCCTGTCGGCCCGCATGGTCGGGGATCGGCCCGGGGCGCGCCCTGGGAGGGCCCGTCGGGTAGGCGGGTTCGGATCGGCCGGTGGGACGCTACGTCCCGATGCACGAGCGGGCGCGGGACAGTTCGGCTCAAGGCTCCGGCCGGCGCGTCCATTCGGCGCTCCTGGGACTGGGGCACGGATGTTGCGCTTTCCGATCGAGTGCCCGAATGGTGAAGAGTCATGGACTCTTGGCCAGGACCGGCCGGAACTCGAGGAAACTCCATGCTCACGCTACGCGAACCAATGACCCCGAAAGTCGTCACTCTCCACCCCGACTTGTCCCTCCGGAGCGCCATCGAGGAAAGGTGGTCGTGACGCCGAAGGCCGAGCCTCGCTCGATCGTTCTCGGCGAGATCGAGCTGCGCCAAGTCGATCCCTGGCGCTGGGTGATCCCTCGCCAGGGGAAGAT
The DNA here is from genome assembly GCA_040882465.1 of Gemmatimonadota bacterium. Classification (NCBI taxonomy): domain Bacteria; kingdom Pseudomonadati; phylum Gemmatimonadota; species Gemmatimonadota bacterium. Next base: position 38,870 of record JBBEBG010000025.1, on the reverse strand, counting down.
GCGGGTCGAGGGACTCATCTTCGCCGACGACGCCCTCATGGCGGCCCTGGCGGCCCCGGGCGAAGGGGGGGCGGAGGCCGTCCGACAGGTCGCGGACGTGGCCTGTCTCCCCGGTATCGTAGGTCGCTCGATCGGCATGCCCGACATCCACTGGGGATACGGGTTCGCGATTGGCGGGGTGGCGGCCTTCGATCCAGACGCGGGTGGGATCATCTCGCCCGGTGGAGTCGGTTACGACATCAACTGCGGGGTCCGGCTCCTTCGGACCGACCTGAAGGAGGAGGAGGTCCGGCCCCATCTCGCGGACCTCATGAACCAGATCATGAGGGATGTGCCTGCGGGAGTCGGCTCTCACTATAAACGCTTCAGCCTGACGGTGGCCGAGGTCCAAGAGGTCCTCGTGGAAGGCGCGGCCTGGGCCGTGCGCCACGGATACGGATTGGAGGAGGATCTGGAGCGCACGGAAGCCGGGGGAATCCTGCCCGGGGCGGACCCGAGCCAGGTGAGCCCCCGTGCCATCGAGCGGGGCATGGCTCAACTCGGAACCGTCGGGTCGGGAAACCACTTCATCGAGGTGGGCTACGTGGACGAGGTCCACGACGCCGACGCCGCCCGGCGGTTGGGACTCGAGCACCGCACCGTGTGCGTCTTCATCCACTCCGGTTCGCGGGGGCTCGGATACCAGGTCTGCGACGATTACCTGGATGTGATGCTCGAGGCGGCTGCCCGCTACGGAATCGACCTTCCGGATCGTCAGCTCGCGTGCGCTCCGCTCGACTCGCCCGAAGCCAAGCGTTACATGGGGGCGATGAACGCCGCAGCGAACTACGCGTTCGCGAACCGCCAAATGATGGCGTTCCGGGTTCGGGAGGCATTCGAGCGGGTTCTGGGACGCCCCTGGGAGCAGATGGGGATGACCCAGATCTATGACGTGGGACACAACAACGCCAAGTGGGAGACGCACGAGGTGGGTGGGGCCCTGCGCAGGCTCTGCGTGCATCGGAAGGGCGCCACGCGAGCCTTCCCTCCGGGTCACCCGGAGCTCATTCCCCTCTACCGCGAGCTCGGTCAGCCCGTCCTCATCCCGGGAGACATGGGACGCTATTCTTACGTGCTCCTGGGAACCCAGGCCGCCTACCAGGAGACGTTCGGCTCGACGTGCCACGGAGCGGGAAGGCGGATGAGCCGTACGGCGGCGAAGAAGATGGTGGCCGGGCGAAGCCTTCGGAAGGAGTTCCGTGAGATGGGAATCGAGGTTCGGGCCTCCTCTTTCGCCACGATCGCCGAAGAGGTGCCGGAGGCGTACAAGGACGTGGCCGAGGTCGTGGACGTGGTGGCCGGAGCCGGCATCGGTCGCAAAGTGGTCCGCCTTCATCCCATGGGGGTTCTCAAGGGATAGAGGGCCGTCCTCCCTGCCTGGCACCATGACCGACGATTCCGAAGCAAGGGTCCGGGCCCTCGACCACACGGCCGACATCGGCCTCGAGATAGAAGGCCCTTCCTTGGAGTCGGTCATCGCGGGAGCAGCCGTGGCGATGACCCGCCTCATGCTGGGCGACGTTCGTCCCCCGGCGCACGAGCTGCGCACGTTTGAGGTCGCGGGCGCGGAGCCGTCTCTCCTCCTCAGAAACGTCCTGAGGGAGTTGCTCTTCCTCCATGCTGCCGAGGGCTTCGCGCTGGCGCGCTGCCACGTGGTGCTCCTGGGCCAGAGGCCGGATCTGCGGGCCCGGTGCCGGGCCCGGGGCGGGACGCCGAGCGGCCCTCCGGACACGGAGATCAAAGGGGTGACGCTCCACGGACTCGTGGCCGAGCTCCGGGACGCGGGCGTCTGGTACGCCCGAGTCATCTTCGATGTGTGAGCGCCGGATCGAAGCCGAAGCAGGAAGGCAGGACGACGAGGTTCACGATGTCCACGGAGTCGAGGTCGGCCTCGTCCCGGAGGTCGGCGCCGGAGTCGAGCCGATCGAAGTCCACGACTGGCGCGATCTGGTGGAAGGCGGCCTTCACGGCGACCCACACACGCGACTCGGTCGAACCGCTCACAACTCCTCCGGGCGCTGGAGAAACTCGGCCACGCTCTCGAGGGAGAGCCGCCCGCGAACCGCCGTCTCGACTCGACTTCCGCGGCGTCCAGGACTTCTTCCTCGGCCGCGGTCCAAGCCAGACTCGTGCGCCACCACGGTGCCACGTCCCGGGGCGCGCGGTCCGCGGAGGCGCGAGTACGGATGCACAAGCGCTCGGGTGGAAGCACCGTCGTGAGGTCGACGTGGACCGGCTCCCCGGAGGGAGGACGGGGCGCAAGGAAACGCACCGCGTCGAGCGCGCACGGCGAGCCGTCGGTGGCGAGTGGCACGACCTCTGCACCGTCGGTCAGCGCGCTGGATGCGGCAGTCGAAGCCGTCGAGCGTGACTTGGGGCGCAAGGTGGGAGGCTAACGCCGCCCCTCGGGGGTCGGGGCCGCGTCCGTAAAGGACCAGGCCCGGCCGAGACGACATGTCCCGATCGGTCGTCCCAAGATGGGCCACACTGTCCGCCTGATGCCATCACTTTCGGCCCTGCCGCTCGCCTCTCGGGGCCGGTGGGAAACTGTCGAGGGGACGAGCAGGGCCGCGCCTACACCGCCTGCGACGGCGAAGGGACGGGCTGTGACGTGCCTCTGACGAGGGCCATTCTGTGCCGCGAGCGGACTCCCTGTCTCCCTGGCGCGGCGTCGCGCCCAACAAGCTAATTTCCATCTCATTCTGCTAATCCTGTGTCCGCGCCACTTGCGGGGGCGGTGTCCGGACGCGGAAGAACGGGTTTGTTACCGGGTTCCCGGCAGAGGTAAATTGCAGTCCTCTTCTGACACGAATCAGCCCGATCTCGAGGGGAAAGGCGGGCCGCCGTGACAGCGACAAACGACCTCACCAGATCGGCTCGAACGCAGGGCGACGCCCGGACCGAGGAGCTGCCGGGCCGCGCCGACGAGCGCCCGGAACCAACCGACCGGACGAAAGAACGGACCGAAGGTGGCCGCCCGAGCACGCTGTACGGATCGAATCCGAGAGTGCGGTTCGTTCGGCCCACGTCCACGGAACGCGGGAACCCTCGTGCGGGCGATGTGGAGCGGCTCCGGCACGAGATCGAGAAGCTGCGTGGGGAGCTTCGGGCTGCGCAGCTCCACGTCGAGCAGAGCGACAGCCGGTACTCCGAGCTCTACGCCGTCGCGGCCGTTGGCTATCTCAAGCTGGATCGTTCGGGCAGGATCCGAGAGGCCAACGGCGCCGCCGCCGCTCTCTTCGCAATCAAGCGGCGGCGGCTCGTGGGGAAGCCCATCGCTTCCTTCCTTCGGATGGGTGACGCGGACGTCGTCCGCCGTCACCTCGAGGACGTCTTCTCCAGCGGCGTCCGGCACACATGCGATGTTCTTATCCAGATCCGCGCCCGCCAGGAGGATGCCCATGAACGCACGCAGGAAGTCGCCGCCGGTGGGAAGCATCAGGGCCACGGCCTCCCCCCGCTGGATCCCTCGGCTCCGGATTCCCGAGGCCAGGGCGGCAGCACCCTGCCCGAGCTCTCCATAGGTGAGGATCGTGAACGAGCCGTCGTCCTGCCGGAGATAGGCATGGGGGCGCATCGTTTCTGCGTCAGCCCATTTCACGAGGGCCCCGTGAAGGGTGTCGGCCCCCTCGGCCCGCTGGATGCCGGGGCCCGGAACAGGGGCCACCACATCCGGAGGGGCGACCGGAGCGGCGGCGTGGGCATCCCCTACGGCCCGGGCCAGCCCCGCTGGGGTGTCCAGGGAGAGCGTGTCGTCCGGGAGCTCGACCCCGAAGGCCGCCTCGAGGCGGACCCGGAGCTCCACCTGCTCCAGGCTGTCTAGGCCCACGTCGCGAACGAGGGAGGCCTCGGGCGTCACGGCCTGAAAGGCCCGGGGTCCACCACACTCCAGGGCGAGTGTACGCACGACCTCGAGAACTCGCGGGAGATACGGGTCCATCTGCAACGGGGGGTCTCCGGTTCACTCGGCCGAGGGTTGCCCGTCCCGCTCGTTCAGGGCAGACATTGCAGGATCAGTCCGCGCGGGTTCCGGCGGGGCTTCCCTGAGCGATGGGGAGCGAGACTGAGCGACGCTGCGCTTGCACACTTCCACGTGGAATTCCTCGCGGCCGCGGGGTAATGTGGCCACTGCAGCTCTACGAGAAACAGTGCGCCTCCTGCAGCAGGGGAAATCGTTGAAGCACGTCTATCACCTCGATCTGGACGATGATGCGATCGCGCAAGCCCGTCACGCCCTGCTGCCGGGTGACCCCGGACGTGTCCCGACGATCGCCAGAGCCTTCGACGACGGGGCTCGAGAGTTGGCCTGGAAGCGGGAATATCGAAGCTTCCGCGGAAGGATGGAGGGTCGGCAGGTTCTGGTTACCTCGACGGGCATCGGCGGCCCCTCCGCTTCCATCGCGGTCGACGAGCTCGCCCAGCTCGGAGTCGACACGTTCCTTCGGGTCGGAACAACCGGGGCCATACGGCAAGGTGTTGCCGTCGGAGACATCGTCATCACGACCGGTGCCGTTCGGATGGATGGAGCCTCCACGCACTACGCTCCGATCGAGTACCCCGCCGTGGCTCACCACGAAGTCGTTGGAGCGCTGGTGGAGGCGGCCCAAGCGGAAGGAATCCCGCATCACGTCGGCGTTACGGCATCCAGTGACACTTTTTATCCCGGGCAGGAACGGCATGACTCCTACGCGGGACACGTGCTGAGGCGCTTCCGGGGTCAGACCGACGAGCTTGCCAAGCTAAACGTACTGAACTACGAGATGGAATCGGCCACCATTCTGACGATGTGCGCAGCATTTGGGTTGCGAGGGGGGTGTGTAACGGGTGTCGTGGCCAGGCGGGCCCACGAGGAACACATAATGCCTGACGATCTCGCCATCGGAGAGCGCAATGTCATTCGCGTCGCGGTAGCTGCCATGCGGCGTCTCATACGCAGCCAGGTGTTCGACCACTGACAACCGCAGGATACTTGTCCCGATCAAGGCTCCGCCGAGGGCACCCGGGCGTGAGTCCCGCGACCCGCATGCAAACCGCAAGGATCCTCTCAGCCGTCGTCTGCTGACTCACGCATGGTCCAGGATTCCCAGGTGGTCCACGATTCCCGTCGTTCCGGACTTGCGCGCGCAGTGGGCGCAGCAGTAGATGGCCGGCCCTGCCTCGACGCCGTGCCCCACGACTCGCACCCCACAGCGCGCGCACAGCGGCGCCAGCTTCTGGATCGCGCACTCAAAGGAGTCGAATACGTGAACCCCGTGCACAGTGGTCACCTCGAAGGAGCGGTGGTAATCGTTTCCGCACGTTTCACAGACGGCCATCTCTTGCTCCCATGTGATTGTCGAATTCGGGCCTTGCTGCTCGCACCCCTTGGACCTTGCAACCGACATGCCACAGCCTAGTCTCATCCTGATGGCTTCGCCGTGCCGTGGTAGTGGGAGAAGACGGCAGGGTGGATCGTCCGTACTCGAGGACTGGCCCGAATCCCGCCGGCCGGTGCGGCAGGCGACCTTCGCCCAAAGGACCTGAAAACGATGCGGGTCGGCTCCATTCAATAAGATAGGGGGCCTCGGGAAGGTTACACGCGCCTTCCTGAGACCCCCTCCCGCTGGCGAAAAGCGGACCCATTTCGTTTCGGCATCCGCCTCGTGCGACGGACCGGGTCTGCTTCCTTGCCCTCGTCGCGTTTCCGCGATCCAGGTGTCCCCTCGGCCGTGGGACTCGGTCGTGTCCAGCGACCTCACGACCGGTGCGCCGAGCACCGAACTCCCGACGCACGGACCCTCCGGAATTGCTCCCTTCGGGCCTTCGACGAGGAAGAACGAATGTCCTCCCCGCTCGCCCTGAAGAATTTGCAACGACCGTGCCACGCCCGTTGTTCGAGACGGCGCCCGGGATCCGAGCGGTCTTCGGAGTGGCTCCCGAAGCGGGCGACCGGACGAGACGACCCAATTCGGTGTCCCAATGCGGGCCAATATGTCCGTTCGAAGTGGAGCGGATCCGTGCCCGACGGAGTCCCGCGAGACGCGACCCGCACGACGCGCCGAACGTGTTCCGCGGTGTTCACGTCTGGCACAGTGGTTGCGCTCGTGCGCCACTCATGACCGATACCCACCGACTCAAGCTCTTCTTTGGCGGCGACGTGATGACCGGGCGGGGGGTGGACCAGATCCTCCCACATCCCTCTGCCCCGCGACTCCACGAGCCGTTCGTGATTTCGGCCCTCGACTACGTGCAGATGGCGGAACGGAAGAACGGACCCGTTTCCGCGCCGGTCGACCACTCGTACGTCTGGGGAGATGCGCTGGAGATCCTCGAGCAGATGGGTCCGGCCGCGCGGATCGTGAACCTGGAGACCAGCATCACCACGAGCGAGCAACCGCTCCCCAAGGGGATCAACTACCGCATGCATCCGGACAACGTGCCGGTTCTCCGTGCGGCGGGGGTCGACTGCTGCTCAATGGCCAACAACCACGTGCTCGACTGGGGCGAGGCCGGGCTCGTGGAGACGCTGGATACCCTGGAGGCGGCGAAGATCCACGCGTGCGGGGCGGGACGGGACCTTGAATCCGCGCGAGCGCCCGCAGTTCTGAACCTCGAGCCCGAGAGGAGGATCCTCGTCTTCTCGTTCTGCACGGACGACTGCGGCGTCCCTCCGGAGTGGAGTGCCGGGGCCGGCAGACCGGGCGTGAATCTGCTTTCCGAGCTGTCCCGAAGGACCGTTGACGCGATCGCTCGCCGGGTGGAGGCCTCGAAGCGTCCAGGGGACCTCGCCATCGCGACCATTCATTGGGGGTCCAACTGGGGCTACGACATCGACGTTCATCACCGAAGCTTCGCCCACCACCTGATCGATCATGCTTCGATCAACGCGGTCCACGGACACTCCTCGCACCATCCGAAGGCGATCGAGATCCATCACGACCGGCCCATCTTTTACGGATGTGGAGAGCTCGTGAACGACTACGAGGGAATCCGCGATCATGCCGAGTTTCGCGGCGACCTCGTGCTCATGTACTTCCCGACGTTCGACACCAGCGCCGGAGCACTCGTCGGGGTGGAGATGGTCCCCCTCCAGATCCGTCGCTTTCAATTGAAGCGCGCGTCCGCCGTGGATCGGGCCTGGATTCGAGAGACGATGAGCCGTGAGTGCCGGCGGTTCGGCCACGAAGTCGTGGAGCGCGACGACCGCTTCGCGCTCGGCTGGTGAGCTCGCCGGCATCCGTCATTGGTCCGGGAGGTACTTGCGGGCGAACCGAAGGTACTCGAGCGCTCGGGCCGGCCAGCGAGACGGATCCCGCACGTCGCCGTCCCGCAGGTGGCGGATCGCGATTCTCGCCCTGAGGAAGGCTCGGAAGCTCCCGTAAAACCGTAGGAGCTCCGCGGGAGGATCGTCTTCGGCGACCCGTGCGTAGGTCTGAAGGAATCGCCGGCCCACGGAAGCCTGTCCCAGCCGGTCGCACTCCACGGTGAGGAACGAGAGCTCGTCCGCCGGGTCGAGGAAGCGGAGCTCGCGATCGAACTCGAGGCAGTCGATGATCGACGGGTCCGCCTCCAGGTAGATGTGCTCCGGGCGAAGATCCCCGTGGGCCTCGACGATGCGTCCGTCGGCGACCCGACGGTCCAGGATCGCCGCGCGGTCTTGGAGGAAGCCCTCCTGCGCTCCCGCCAGCTCTTGGAGGAGGGACTTCGGCATGTCGAAGGACGGATCCCCGAGCTCGCGCAGGTTCTCCACAATCTCGGCTTGGAAGCGGTCCCGATACCGATCGGGAGACAGGAGCACCGGCGCGGCGTCCCGGTAGAACCCGGCCATCTTCAAGGCGGCGGCGGCGATGCATCGGTCGGGGACCGGTCCCGCGGCGATCACGCGATCGAGGGAGAGCTCCGCCGGGAGGCGGCGCATGTGCACGAGCCAGTCCACGACGCGACCCCTATCCCCCAGGACCAGCCCCCCGTCCTGACCCAAGGTCAGGGGCACTACCCCCAGGTAGACCGTCGGGGCCAGCCGCCGGTTCAGCCGAAGCTCTTCCTCACAGCTCCAGCGGCGCGCCTCGACCGTGCCGTAGTCCAAGAAGTCGTACCGGACCGGCTTCTTCAGCTTGTAGGCGAACTCCCCGGCCAGGAAGACCCAGGCCATGTGCGTTTCCACCGAGGCCACGGTCGAAGGTTGCGGAAGGTAGCTGTCCGGCCGAAGCAGGAAGGCGACCTTGGCGGAGAGGTCCTGGCTCGATTCTTCCATGGGATCCGGGTGTTCCGAGGTCGTATGGAGAGGGACGTTGCAGGAGGACTCGAAATGGCGACAGGGGAGCGAAAGCGAATGGGGAGGACGGTTTTGGGTCGTCCCCATCCGGAAACGAGGAGGGACATACAGATCCCATTGGATGCCGGGCCACGCGTCATGCATGGAGACCTCGATGTTCCTGTCGGGGCAACAGGCGTGGTCGCCTTCGCGCACGGAAGTGGGAGCAGCCGGAAGAGCCCCCGGAACCGACGCGTCGCAGAGCAGCTTCGCGAGGGGGACCTCGGAACCCTCCTCATCGACCTCCTCACCGAAGAAGAAGAGGCGGTCGATCTCAGGACGGGCCATCTCCGCTTCGACATCGGCCTGCTCTCGGATCGTATGGTGCGAGTCGTCGATTGGCTCGCGGGAGACGATGACACGGCCGGGCTCCCGATCGGCCTGTTCGGGGCCAGCACGGGAGCCGCCGCGGCGCTGGTGGCGGCGGCCCGACGGCCCCATGAAGTTCATGCGATCGTGTCGCGCGGCGGCCGGCCCGACCTGGCGGTGCTGGTCCTCCGTGACGTCCGGGCCGCGACCCTTCTCATCGTGGGCGGAAGGGACACCGAGGTCATCGAGTTGAACCGCCAGGCCGTCGCTCCGATCCCTGGCAAGAAGCGCCTCGTCATCGTGGCGGGAGCCACCCACCTGTTCGAGGAACCCGGGGCGCTCGATGAGGTCGCGCGTCTCGCCTGCGAGTGGTTCGTGGAGCACCTCGTCGCACGGACGGGGCCCCCCGTCTAAGGACGCTCGACTCCAGAGCTTTCCTCCCGCGCCTCGGTCGCTTCGGCTTCCGCGATCTCCGCCGCCCAGAGATCCAGGATGTCGCGTACCTGGACATCATCGACCTGTGGAAACGACTGGTACCAGACGCTGATCGCGTATAATGGCTCCGGAGAGGCGAGGCACACGACTTCGTCCGCCTCGCGCTCCAGACGGGTGACCGTGTCCTGGGGAGCAACGGGTACCGCCACGACGATGGATACCGGCTCCGATAGCCGTAACGCACGGATGGCCGCCAGCATGGACGAACCGGTCGCAACGCCGTCATCCGCGAGAATGACCGTTCGGCCTCTGACGTCGATCGGAGGTCGCTCGCCGCGGTACGCCCGGTCCCGCCGCTCGAGCTCACGGGTCTCCCGGCGGACGACGGCGTCCAGATCGGCCTCGGAAACCGGGGCCTCCAGCGCCACCTCCGCGTTCATTACCCTCACGCCGCCCGAAGCGATGGCTCCCACGGCGAGCTCCGGCTGTCTGGGGTGACCGAGCTTGCGGACGATGAGGACGTCCAGGGGAGCCCGAAGGGCCCGTGCGATCTCGAGCCCGACGGGGACGCCTCCCCTCGGCAGCGCCAGGACCACGGGCTCCCGCAAGTCCGTTCTTCGGGCGAAGAGGTGTCCGAGCCTCCGTCCCGCTTCCCGCCGATCCCAGAACAGGTGGTTCATGGTTGACTCTCCATCAGCTCTCGAGAAGCTCCACGATCGATCCCCCCTCGTGTATTCTCCGGATCGCTTCCGCGAACATCGCTGCCGAGTCGAGGATGTCCACCTTCCGGCGCACGAGATCCGGATCGAGCCGAAACGGCGGAACGGTGTCTGCTATCACCAACCGGGCGATGCTCGGATCGGCCACGACCTCCGCCGCACCTTCGAGGAACAGGCCGTGAGTAGCCGCCACCCACACCTCTCGGGCACCGGCTGCCAGGCATGCGCGGGCCGCTCGCCCGATAGTGGTTCCGGTCCCGATCAGATCGTCCACGAGAAGGGTGGTCCGTCCCTCCACGGGGCCCACGAGCACGTCTCCGGTGACCACGCCCTCACTCCTCCGCTTGTCCATGAAGGCACGCGACACGGGTTGCCCGAGACGGCGAGCGAGAGCTTCGCCGAAGCGCTCCGCTCGCTTGACCCCGCCCACGTCCGGCGACACGACGGCGATGTCCTTTCCACGGAAGTGCCCCTCGAGGTGACCGAGAATGAGCGCGCTGGCCTCCAGGTGCTCGGTCCTGACGCGAAAGGCGTTCTGAAAGGCCGCCACGTTATGCACGTCCATCGTGATCACGCGGTCCGCTCCGACGGCGTCGAACAGGGAGGCCACGTACCGCGTCGTGACCGGGTCCCGGGGCTTCGTCTTCGCGTCCTTTCGTGCGTAGCACAGGTAGGGAACGACTGCCGTCACACGGCCGGCCGCGGCGTCGCGGAGCGCACCTAGGAAGAAAAGGAGCCGGCAGAGCTTGTCGTTCACGCTCCGGCCCGGCTCTCCGTAGAGCGAGTACACGACGAACACGTCGCGACCGCGGACGTTCTCGAGGGGACGCCCCTTGTGCTCGCCGTCCTCGAAGTCCCGCATTTCGTGCTCGCTAAGGGGAATGCCCAGGGCACGGCCCATCCGTTCTCCGAACGCCCCGCTCTCTCCGAGGGCGAAGAGTCGGATCTCGCTTTGCATGAGGCCATTCCGGAATGAGGTTCGTTCGTGCTGAAGCGGCAACGGGCGCGTCGCCCTCAACGCAACGACAGTGCCAGAGCGGCGTCCCGCCCGGTCGCCCCGGACACCACATCCGGCGAGCTTCCGACCTTGAGCCTGGGACGAGATGGCCCGTGAGGCGGCCCCGGTTGGGGGTCAAAGTGTCCGCCGTAGCGATAAGCGGTTACGTGGAGTATCCGGACGACCTCGCGCTCACACAACTTCCGGCGCTCGCGATCGCCCTTCCAAGCGGGCTCTGAACCGGACGACGCTCGCGCACGGGTCGGCTCGTCTCACTCCCGGGACGCATTGTCCCTGCCACGAATGGCGATCCCACGTCGCCGCCCCCACCGAAGCGGTCTCTTGCAGCAGCTCTATGGGCGTCCCTCACTCGCCGTGGCCTGGCACGTCTCTCGCACTGATCCATACCGCGACCGCGGGCTGTCGCCCCAGCGGCGCGGGACACTCACCTAGTTACTGCGGAGGTATCCAATGCAACTCCTACCCACCCTTCGGCGTCGCGACAGCGGCTTTCTTCCCACCTGGCCCGACTTCGATCTCCTGGAGGACCAGATGCACCGTCTGGCTCGGAACCTCCCCTGGGCAGCCTCGGCTGGCGAGGGCTCAATCTGGGCTCCTCGCGTCGACTTTGCGGAGCAGAACGGCGAGTACGTCCTCACCGCCGAGCTTCCCGGGATCGAGCCCAAGGACGTGGACATCGAGATGGACGGAAACATCCTCTCGGTCAGGGGCGAGAGGAAGGTAGAGACCGAGCGCGGCGATCAGCGTGTCCGAATCGCGGAGCGCCAGTACGGCGCGTTCGAGCGCAGCTTCACGCTGCCGTCGCCCGCCGACCCCGAGAAGATCAAGGCGGACTTTCACCAGGGAGTCCTGAAGGTCCGGATCCAGAAGCGTCCCGAGGCGAAAGGACGGAAGATTCCGGTGCAGGCCACCTGAAGCGCGTCGCGGTCACCGACGATCACCCCTCACACAGGACGAAGAGCAATGAAGAGCGACAGCGAGCTTAAACGCGATGTGGAGAATGAGCTGAAGTGGGAACCGAGCGTCAACGAGGCCCACATCGGCGTTGGCGTCAAGGACGGCGTCGTGACCCTCAGCGGCCACGTCCCTTCCTACGCGGAGAAGTACGCGGCTGAGAAGGCGGCCAAGCGCGTCTACAGCGTCAAGGCGGTGGCCGACGAGCTGGACGTCCAGCTGCCCGGCAGCGCCAGGCGGACCGACGAGGACATCGCTCATGCCTGCGTCAGCGCCCTCGAGGCCAACTACTCCGTGCCGGACAAAGGCATCAAGGTCCTGGTCGACGACGGATGGGTCACGCTCGACGGCGAGGTCAAGTGGCAGTTCCACAAGGAGGCTGCCATGAACGCGGTCCGCTTTCTGATGGGCGTCAACGGCGTGTCCAACAACATCACGATCATGGCGCGCGTCACACCGAAGGACGTCAAGGACAAGATCGAGGCGGCCTTTCGGCGCAGCGCCGAGATCGACGCCCGCCGGGTCCGCGTGCAGGCGAGCGACGGCAAGGTGATCCTCCACGGAAGCGTTCGGTCGTGGGCGGAGCGGGAAGAAGCGCAACAGGCGGCCTGGGCGGCGCCGGGCGTGTCGGAGATCGAGAACCGGATTACGGTTACGCCATAGTCCGTGGGATCCGCATGCGCGCCACCTGAACCGTGCCGCGAGGCAGCGCCCTCGCACGATATCGTGGAGGGCATAGAAGGAGTGCGACGCGGCGAGCTGTCTCGCATGGGGGACTGGAGCGAAGCCATGACCGTAAGGCGGAGGTGACGTACGGCCTCCTCCGGCGAGTCGGTGAAAAAGAAAACGTCCAGGACCTGCCCGTTGATGGCCCCGGGAGCGACCAGGCGCCCGTGCATGAAGTCGAACAGGGGCGTTCAATGTTCGACCCCCATCAGGATCGCCCTCCGCCGCTCGGGCGGAGCCGAAGACGGTGACGCAGGGGCCCAGGAAGTGGAGCGCGCGGAAGCCGGCGATGAACTCCCCACCGATCCGGAGGACCCGGAGGGGTTCGGCCGTCCGGCTCCGGGGTCCATCGAGGAAGATCTGCTCGTCGGGGGCGGTGGGCGTCTTGCCCCGATCCCTCGGGCCCGGGGACTGGTCCGCCCTCCCCTCCGCTCCATATTCCTCCGACATGGCCGTCCTTTCCTTTGAGGAGCTCGTTCGAGCGCTGTCCGATCCCGGCGCCTACCCGGGCCCGGCGGCAACGGTCGAGTGCGTCCAGACGCACATCTCCGTGGTCTTCCTCGTTGACCGCCTGGCATACAAGCTCAAGAGGCCAAAGAACCTGGGCTTTCTCGACTTCACCTCGCTGGAAGATCGGCGCCGCTTCTGCCACGAGGAGGTCCGGCTCAACCGGCGCCTGGCTCCGGGGGTGTACGAGGGCGTCGTGCCCGTGGTATTGGACGAGGGCGTCGTGCGAGCCTCCGTGGAAGTCGTCGAGTCCCCGACGGCGGACCCGGGGGGCCAGGTCCTGGAGTGGGCAGTTCGCATGGTTCGCCTCCCCGGGGACCGGAGGCTGGGCGCGCTGATTAAAAGTGACCGAGTCGGACCGGGCGAGCTCCAGCGCCTGGCCGGGCGGCTCGCGCGCTTCCACGCCGCCGCCGAGCGCGGGAGCAGGATCTCGGAGTGCGCGGGTTGGGAGAACGTGTGGAGGAACGACCGCGAGAACTTCGAGCAGATCGAGAAGTTCATCGGTCGGACGATCTCCGTGCCGGTCTTCGAGATGCTCAAGACCCTCATGGCCGGGGAATTGGAGCGACGGCGCGCCCTGATCGAGCGACGCGCCCGGGAAGGGGTGGCGCGGGAGATCCACGGCGACCTCCGTTTAGACCACGTCTATCTGCTTCCCCCGGGAGTTCCTGGGCGCTCGGAACGGGGGAGCGCGGATGCGTCCCGTTCCGGCGAGGCCGAGTTCGTGATCATCGACTGCATCGAGTTCAACGAGCGGTTCCGGTGGGCCGATCCCGTGTCGGACATCGCCTTCCTGGTGATGGAGCTGGAGTTCATCGGCCGAACCGATCTCGCCGCTGCGTTCTCTCGGGCGTACTTCACAGCGGCGAACGATTCGGAAGGGTCCGAGCTTCTCCCGTACTACGTCTCGTACCGGGACGTGGTGAGGGGGAAGGTCCGTTGCCTCCAGTCCGAGGACGAGCTTCTTGGCGCCGGCGCGCGAGCCGAAGCCGCGGCAATCGCGACCCGGCATTTCTTCCGCGCGCTCCTGCGATTGTCCCGGCCTTCGGATCGGCCCGCCCTCGTCATCGTGCACGGCCTCCCGGGTGTGGGGAAGAGCACCGTGTCGCAGGCTCTCGCCGGCGCATCGGGGTTCCACTGGATTGATACGGACCGGGTCCGGAAGGAGCTGGCGGCGGCAGCCGGCGCCGAGGGCGCCGGCGTAGAGGAGTACGGCGGCGGGATCTACTCCGCGGAGTGGAACGAGAGAACCTACCTCGAGTGCGAGCGCCGGGCGCGGGAGATTCTCTGGAGCGGGGGCCGGGTCGTCGTGGAAGGCTCGTTCCGGCGGGAGCGCCACCGGGTCTCGTTTCTGGAAACGGCGCGGAGTCTCGGTGTCGCCGTCCTCTTCCTGCACTGTTCGGCCGGGCCGGCGGAAGCTCGCAGTCGGCTCGCAAAGCGGTCTTCCGATACTTCGGATGCGAACTGGAGCATCCATGAGAAGATGGCGCGAGATTGGGAGGCACCGTCACCTTCCACGGCCTCGTTCACCCGCGAGCTTTCTCTCGAGGGGGAACCCGACCAAGCACTCCTCCGGGCGCGCGCGATCCTTAAGGAGGAGGGTCTGGTGTAGGTTCTGTTCCACGCAGGAGCCCGGGAAACCGGGGGGAGCACGCCATCACGTGCGTGATCGCGGGACCGATAGTGGTCAGGGAATCCTGGCGCGCTCCCCCTCCATCTCGACGAGCCCCATCCGATTCCCGGCGGGGTCGGTGAATAGTCCCAGGACGACGACTCCCGGGACCTCGAAAGACTTGGGTCCGGTCCCCGGGCGAGGCGAGAACCAGTCCGGGAGGAAGAACGATCACGCCGAGGGGGACTTTCCGAAAAAGCGCCCGAAATGCCGCCGATCTCCAGTGATGAGATGTGTTGCGTTCGAGGCCAGGGCGCCCGCGAGGATGGCTTCGTCGCCCGCGGGGAGTCCCGTGGTTCCGATCAGCGCTTCGGGGAGGACTGCCTGCGCGACCACCGTCGTCCCTTGAAGGAGTCGGCCGAGTCTCGTTCGTTGCTCGGCATCCTCGAGATTCCGTCCTGCCTCTTCCACCGCGTAGGTGGACGAGAGAATCGTGATCCCTTCGATTCTCCAGAGCCGGGTCACGCCGGCGTCCGCCCTGTATGCCGCCGAAAAGAGGACGTTGGCGTCGAGGAAGAGACCGTCCAACGGCAATTACGGCCGGTCGCGGGGGACGCGGTCCGGATCGAGGCCCATCTCCGTCACCACTTCGCGCGCGGCGAGGTAGTCCTTCCCATCCACCGCGTTGGAGAGCAGGAACTCTGCCCGGCGCTCAGGCGAGTAGACTTCAACGAGGAGCGTGACGGCCGGACGAATCAGGATTCCCTGGGGCGAGTCTTCGGCGATTACCTCGGACCCCTCGTCCAACCCGAATTCCCTCCGGAGCGAGGCCGGAATGACGAAGGTGCCGCGCTTACCGATTTTGCCGGACTCCGAGATTCCCATGGACCACCTCCGTATGTCAGAATATCCGATATTCTGACATTGAAGCCAAGCTGCGGGAACGGACTCTGCGGGCCAGGACCCTGGCCCAATCCCTCATCGTCCCGCCCACGCGTTTCAGCTGAAACGCTTTCATGCACCCGCAGAAAGGGGCCGCCGCCCTAAGAACACCTCGTAGGTACCCGGCTCGAGCTCGGAGTGATCGAAGGGAATACATTCCGCCTCGAATCCCGCGTCTCGCATCGCCTGGAGCCAGAGTGTCCGTGGGAAGAGTCCCTCAATGTGCCGGTCATGCACCACGCGGAGGGACTCGCCTTCTCGTAGCACGAGCACGTATTCGACCTGGACCTCGGTGTCCGCCGGATCCGGATCCCAGCTCCACTCGAGAAAGCGGAGACTCCGCCCTTCCCCGTCCTCGCCCCCGTGGTCGGTCGCGGGGCGAAAGGTCTCGCGCACATGATCGGGCGCGAAGAGAACGGCGCCGCCCGGCTTCGTGTGGACGTAGGCGGTTTCCATCACCCGGCGCAGATCCACCTCCGTGACCATGTACACGACCGCGTCGTGCACGAAGACGGCATCGAAGGTCCGGTCGAGCCGAACCGTCCTCATGTCCCCCTCGATATGCTCGCACTCCGGATTCAGGGCGCGGCTGACGGCGACCATTCCCGGTGCGATGTCCACGAGCGTCAGTTGGAAATGGCTCTTCATGTGTGAAGCGTTGTTTCCGCCGCCGCACCCGAGCTCGAGGACATCGCGGACTTCGAGGGAGGCCTTGGCCTGCAGCGTATTCCGGTAGAACTCGGCCTCTTCGGCGTAGTCGCCGGGAGCGGAGAGGAGGGGCCACCAGGGCGCCAGCTCCTCGTAGATCTTGAAGGGGGTCACCCCGGAAGCTCGCTCGGGGGTCGGGGCACCGGGAAGCCCCGGACTTCGAAAGAATCGTTGCTCTCGGGACGACCGGATGTTATTGGAAGGCGGAAGATGCGAAGACTCCTCCAAGGCGTCCTGCTCATGGGCCTTCTGGCCGGGCCCTTCTCCCAGGAAGTCGCTGCGCAACCCGTGGTCGGGGGCGCTTCGGGCGTGGACCCGCAGAAGGTCTTCTCCGGATTCACGCTGATCACGGAACAGGACTTTCTCCTCCCGGCGCGAAACGAGGACCGGAACTACACGATGGGAGTGGGATTCGGCTTCGCGGGAGAGCTTGGATACGACGTGGACGCGGTGTTCAATCCCTGGCGCGTGACGGCCCTGGTGCCGCTCCTCCGCGAGGCGATGGACCGCACGATTCCCGGGCTCGCGTGGACATCCAACTGGCTCGACGACCGGACGGGAATCTCGGAATATTCCTGGACCTTCGGCACGACCGCGTTTACACCGGACGAGCTCGCGAATCCGGACCCCATCTTCGACGATCGTCCGTACGGCTCCCTGCTCTTCCTCTCGTCCCGGCGCATCCGGGTGGACCGCAACGAACGGTGGGCGATCTCCTCCGATCTCACCCTGGGGATGCTCGGGCTGGACATCGCCGAGGAGGTTCAGACCTGGATCCACGAGAGAATCGGCGCGGACGTCCCTCGCGGATGGAGGCACCAGATCTCGGAGGGGGGGGAGCCCACGGCGATGTACACCTTCAAATACCAGCGACTCCCCCGCCTCTTCAACGACCGCTTCCAGTCCGACGGTGCTCGCATGGAGTGGGCCTGGCACACCCTGGGACAGCTCGGCTACTACGTCGCGGCCGAAGGCGGTCTCTCCCTCCGGGCGGGTTGGTACCAATCGAGGTTTTGGCAATGGGCCTCGAACCCTCTGAATTCGCAGAACGAGGCGGTGGGAGATGCTGAGGAGGATCGTGGGGAGGATCGTGAGCTCTTCGCCTTCGGTGCGTTGCGGGGACGCGCGGTGCGCCACCAGTCCCTTCTGGAGGGACAGTTCAGCACGAGCACGGTGACCGTCGAAGCGGAGCCGTGGATCCTGGAGGGTGAGGCCGGCGTGTCGGGATCCATGTTGGTGAAGGGCCGGCGAGTGGGACTCACCTGGGTGATGATCGCCGCGCGGTCACCGGAGTTTCGGGATGCGGGTGAGCCGCGGAGCCATTGGTGGGGTTCCGCGTTCGCGACCGTTCGCTTCGGCGGCTGACCATTCTCACCGATCGGGGAGCCTTCCATGAATCGGCTTTTTGCGGTGAACGGCATCGACGAGGCGACGGTCGCGGCGTATCACGAATGCGTCTCGAAGTACCTGGGCCGCCCGGAGGTCACCGCAATCGATGTCGGATACATCCGGCGCGGCGGCAAGGCGACATCCGACATCGGCGTCCGCATCCATGTGAGGGAAAAGGTGGATCTGATCCACCTCGAGGCCAGGGAGGCGTTCCCGGACCGGATCAACGGCGTGGAGGTGGACGTCCTGGTGTCGCGATTCGCGAACCACGACGGCTCCGTGGCCGGACACTATGTAAAGGATCCTCGCCGGTGGCTCCCGCGGAATCATTTGCGTCCGGGAATCAGCATTGGGGATGACCGCGAGGCGGGCACCGCCGGACTTTTCGTGACCGATCAGCAGTCCGGGGATCCGTGCCTCCTCTCGTCCGACCATGTGATCGCCTCGGACACTTTTCCCGACAACGGCGACCCCGTCTACCAGCCGGCCAAGCGGGACGACCCGGGGAGGGTCATCGCCAAGCTGCTTCGGTGGGACCGATTCACCGGATCGGCCGTCGCGCGAGTCGAGGATGGGGTCACCTTCGACAACCGGCCCTTCGGTCGAAGTCAGGCCATAGCGGGAGTCCGGGAGCCCGCGCTGGGCGACATCCTCGAGAAATCGGGGCGGACGACCGCCATCACGCGCGGAAGGGTCGAAGGGTTGGGAAATACTTTCGACGGGGTGGGAAACGCCTTTTATCTGGTCCCGGAAACCCCCAACACCGGAAACCTCGAGCTCACCTGGAAAGGCGACTCCGGAGCGATCTGGTACGACCCGGGCACGATGAAGGCCGTGGGCCTCCATGTGAAAGGAGAAGCGGACCCGAATCCCGCCAACGAATACGCGGTGGCGAGCAGTCTCACCGCCGTGCTCGAACAGCTCCGCCTCCAAACTCCGTAGGGGTGGGACCCAGTCGCCGGCAAGGGCAGGGATACGACGAGCGCGGCGGGTTGCCACGACGGCACGATTGAGAAAATATGGGGGGATGAACGTCTCTCAGCCGACCGCGCCGCCGCCAACCTGGCTTCCCGATTGGATGCTCGGAGTCTGGGCTCTCTTCGCGGAGCACCCGTTCGTGCTCGCCTCGCTGATCGTGCTCGGGGGCGGGGGCTTCGCGGTGCTCGCACGAGTCTTCGTCCTCTTTTGGGGCCTCAAGGTCGCGCGGCGGACCGCAACGGACCTGGACGAGAAGTTGGTGCGGCTCGGGGCCTTCGTGGCGGCGCTCTTCATTCTCTACCTGAGCTTGATGGCCGCCGTGCAGACCCTCCCGTTCGGGGAACGCGCGACGACCGTTCTCACGCAAGTCGTCGTCAGCTTTCTGGTGCTGCAGCTCATCCGTGTCGGGCTACAGGCGTCTCACATCGGCCTCGCGATCCTGAGCTATGCCCGCCACCGCTTCCCCATCGTGGAGGAGCGCACAATTCCGGTCTTCGATTTGGTCGCCACGGTGATGATCGTCGCCATCGCGGCGTACGCACTTCTCCAGATCTGGAACATCGACGCAACCGCATGGCTGGCCTCCGCCGGCGTGGTCGGGATCGCCGTGGGGTTCGCGGCCAAGGACACCCTTGCAAACCTCTTCGCCGGCTTTTTCATCATCGCCGACACACCGTACAAGGTGGGGGATTACGTCGTGCTGGACACGGGCGAACGGGGGGAAGTCACGAGGGTGGGAATCCGTTCGACCCGCATACTCACCCGCGATGACATTGAGATCATTGTCCCGAACTCACAGATGGCGAACTTCAAGGTCGTCAACGAGTCCGGAGGCCGGTCGACCAAGGTCCGCATCCGGATCAAGGTGGGCGTGGCCTACGGATCCGATGTCGACCACGTGGTCGCCGTGTTGGAGGACGTGGCCCAAGTCCACGAATCGGTCTGCCGGGATCCGGCAGCGCGGGCGCGGATGCGGGGCTTCGGCGACTCCAGCCTGGATTTCGAGTTGCTGTGCTGGGTGGAGCACCCCTCTCAGCGCGGGCTGGTCTCGCACGAGCTGTACATGGACATCCACAAGAGGCTCCGCAGCGAAGGGATCGAGATTCCGTTCCCACAACGGGACGTGTGGATGCGCCGCACACCCGGCCTCGAAGGCGGGGAAGACGCAGGGAAGGTTTCGGGACCGCCCGGGTGACCGCGGGGGCATCACGGCCTGATGGACTTTGAATTTCCTTCTTCTATCCCCGGTGGGAGGGCCGTCCGCGCCTTTCTCTCGGCTCAAGGTGGAGGCGAGTTCGCGGCGCGCCGCTTAGGCCAATCTCAAGCGGTCGTTTAGGCCCTTCATAGAACCCTTGCCAGAGTGTGATAATCGGTTATCATGAGCGCATGCACCCGAACATGGACGTACCCGCCCCCGTCGTGACCCGCCGCCTCCTCCTCGCGGCCACACTACCGTTGGCGATTGGCGTTCCCACATCGCTCGCCGCCCAAGACAACTCGTACATGAATGTTGGATTCGTCGGACAGCTCGATTTCGGGTGGTCCACGGAGGCGGACGTCGTGACGCTCCAGGCCGGGCATCACGATCCCGGCGTGCGGGGCTTCACGATTCCGAACGTAGAACTGACGCTCGGGGGTGCGGTGGATCCGTATTTCCAGGGGTTCAGCGCGATCGTCTACAAGCTGGACGCCGAGGGTGAAACAGGGGTCGAGCTGGAAGAAGCGTACCTCCTCACCACCGCGCTTCCCGCGAACCTCCAGGTGAAGGCCGGGCAGTTCTTCGTGGAATTCGGCCGACAAAATCCGCAGCACCCGCACTCCTGGGCTTTCGTGGATCAACCGCTCGTTCTGAATCGGCTTTTTGGTCCCGATGGGCTTCGCGGCCAGGGGGTGCGGCTCTCCTGGCTTCTTCCCACCCCCTTCTACGCCGACGCTCAGATCGGCGTCCTGAACAGCGTCGGAGAGACCACGTTCAGCTTTCGGTCGGAGGAATCGGGGGAAATCCATGGAGGGGAGGTTTCCGAGCGCGAGGTAGAGGGAGTCGGCGACTTCCTTTTTGTACCTCGACTCGCCGCCTCCCTCGACCTGAGTCCAACGCAGACCGTGCTCTTCGGGGCGTCGGCGGCGGTGGGCCCGAACAACGCGGGATCGGACACCAATACCCATATCTACGGCGCCGATCTCTATTGGAAATGGAAGTCGCTCACGGCTTTACGGGGCTTCCCCTTCATCTCGTTCCAGTCCGAAGCGCTCCTTCGCCGGTACGAAACCGATGAACGCGCCGCGGCCGGCGAACCGTCGGAGATGCTTCCCGCGGAGACGTTCGAGGATCGGGGGGTGTATGCGCAGCTCCTCTGGGGTATCAAGCCGATGTGGGTGGCCGGACTTCGCACGGATTTCGTGGACGGGGACGAGACCGCATTCGAGGCGGAATTCCGTGGTGAGCGCACGCGCGTGTCGCCCAGCTTGACCTGGTATCCGAGCGAGTTCTCCAAGCTCCGGTTCCAGTACAACTACGACCACAGACCGGACGTCGGATCCGACCATTCCGTGTGGCTACAGGTGGAGTTCATCCTCGGCGCGCACGCCTCGCATCAGTTCTAGAGGGAAGCGGAGGGCAGATGAAGAGAACGGTGGCGAACTTCGCGGCGGCGGTGATTCTCCTGTCATGGGCCGGAGCCGCACCTCTCCAGGGGCAACTCAGGGTGGTCGCCACGACGCCTGACCTGGCCGCGCTCGCCCAGGCGATCGGGGGCCAGTCCGTCGAAGTCACGGCGCTCGCAAAGCCGACCGAGGATCCACACTTCGTGGACGCCCGCCCGAGCCTCATCGTCACACTGAACCGGGCGGACGTGCTCCTCGAAGGGGGCGCGGAGCTCGAGCTCGGCTGGCTTCCTCCGCTCCTCCAGAGCGCGCGGAACACGAAGATCGCGGTTGGCGCTCCGGGAAGGATCTCCGCGAGCGAGGGGATCACTCTCCTCGACGTGCCGGCGACACTCGATCGTTCGCGGGGTGACGTCCACGCGCTCGGGAATCCCCACTTCCTCCTCGACCCGGTGAACGCCCGGACGGTCGCCCGGCTGATCGCGGAACGTCTCGCGCAGGTGGATCCCGCGTCGGCGGCACAGGTCCAGGCGAACTTGAGATCCTTCGAGGCCACCCTCGATACCAAGCTGACGGAGTGGCAGAACCGCCTCGCACCGTCCCGCGGAGCGGCGATTGTAACCTTTCACAACGACTTCCGATATCTGGCGACACGTTTCGGGCTCGAAGTCGTAGCCACGCTGGAGCCGCGGCCCGGAATCGCGCCCTCCCCGGCGCACCTCTCCGAGGTGATCGCGACGATGAGAGCCGAAGGTGCGCGTGCAATCCTCGTACAACCCTTCCAGAATCGAAGGACGGCGGAGACAGTCGCCCGGCAGACGGACGCCGTGGTGCTCGATCTCCCTCAACAGCCCGGCGTGGCCCCGAACACGGATTCGTACTTCGGGCTGATGGACTACATCGTCGAAACGCTGGCGCGCGCCCTCGGAGCCGCAGACTGACGGTGGATCTTCAGATCGTTTGGGAGGTCATGAAGTGGCCGCTCGCGGCATGCCTCATCCTCCCTCCCCTTCTCGTGTACCTCGGGCTCCACGTCGTAAAGCGCGAAGTCATCTTCGTGGACCTCGCGCTCGCTCAACTCGCCACGCTGGGCAGCTCCTTCGCCCTCCTCATCGGGTATGACTTCCACGATCGACCGGTCTTCTGGATTTCCCTCGGGGTGACCTTCATCGGCGCGGCCCTTTTCGCCTGGACTCGCGGAAGCCGCGAACACCGGGTCCCGCAGGAGGCCATCATTGGGATCACCTTCGTGGTGGCGGCGGCTGGTGTGATTCTCCTATTGAGCCGGGTCGCCGGGGGACGGGAGGAGCTCGAGCATCTTCTCACCGGCGATATCCTGAACGTCACCGCCGGAGAGGTGGGACAGCGCGCCATCCTCTTCGCCCTGCTCGCTGGATTCTACGGTGCATTCCACGAGCGCTTCGCGCTCATCTCGACCGACGCCGAGGTTGCCCTCGCGCGGGGTGTGCGCGTGCGGATGTGGGACTTTCTCTTTTACGCGGCCTTTGCGCTCGTGGTCGTGAGCTTCGTTCGACTCGCGGGAGTGCTCCTTACCTTCGCCTATCTCATCGTTCCGGCTGCCTGCGGCCTGATGCTGGCCAGGTCGTGGAGGGCGACGCTCATCGTAGGCTGGGCGGTCTCCGCCGCCGCGAGCCTCCTCGGGCTGGCCGCGTCCTACACGCTGGATCTCCCGACCGGCTCGGCCATCGTTGTCGCGTGCGGGCTGGCTCTTGTGAGCGTCGCGACTTTTCGGGCGCTCCGGCCCCGCTGATCGCGGGCGGCCTCGACGGCCCGCCCACATTTTTTTTCTGGTCCTGTCGAAGATCGCGCCCCAGCTTTGTTCCGCGCTCCCCGCCCGCGGATACCCTTCGCGACTTCTGGACCTGGAAACCTCGGAAGACGGACCATGCCACGCATCCCTGTCCGCAGTCGCGTCTTGGCCACTCTTCTCCTCGCGTCCCTCGCATCCCGCGGAGGAGGCAGCGGGCCGACGGCACGCGGGTCACCCCCGAACTCACCGACCAACGTTCAGGTCGACGGCATGGGCGATGGGCTGTCACGATCTCCTGGAGCGCGGTAGCCGGCGCCACGCCCTACACGATCTCCTTCGCCACGCAGACCGGGGTTACCAAGAGCAATTACAGTGGCTTGCCGGAAGGGACTCGGGTGCAGAACGTCACGTCGCCGAGTGAGATCACCGGCCTCACCGAGCCTGAGACCCATTACTTCGTGGTCACGGCCTCCCATACCGGGGGAGAGTCCGGTGAATCGGCCGGGGTCTCCGCGGCGCCGGAGGTTGCGCTCAATCCGCAGGCGAATATTCAGCTGGCGGGCGGCAGCCACACGGTCACGTCGATGAACGTCCCCGCGGGCGTCACGGTGACCCTTACGGGACCGGTCGTGATCCATATCAGCGGCGACGCCATCCTCAACGGAACTGTCACGGGCAACTGCCCAGTCGATTGAGACCAGCGTCACGGGAGACTTTGCCCTCGGTGGACTCCTGACGAACGCCTGCGCGCCTCCGCCGGCCGGCGCGGCACCCGGCATCACCGTCGTGGCGGCCGGCGATCCGACCATTGGATCGGCCCCTTCGGCTCAGCCCGCCATCGTGTCGGATGGATCGGTGCGACTCACGGACACCTCTTACCAGAATGTGAGCTTCGAGCCCACCTTCGATGTCGAGACCAGCCCGCCCGCGCCTGGAGCGAGTGCCGGGCCCGAGTTGCAGGCCCCTGCCGGCGGTACCACGACGGTGAACGCGCCCATCGTCGCGGGGCCCAGAGAATCCTCTCGGACGAGCAATGACGGAGACATCGTCGTCGCCGCGAATATCACGGCCGGGGATGGAAAGAACGCTCCCGCCAAGGTGGAATCGCCGCTGTGCCCCAATACGGGAGACGCCGGGCGGGGCGGGATTGACCTTCGGCGCCGGTGTGAGAGTCATCCGAGGGAATGGAGGCATGGGTGGCCGTGCGAGGGCGGAAGGCACCCACGCGATAGTTCCCTGCGCGGATGGCGCCCCGGCGATCGCCACCGGAGGACTCGGTGGGACGACAGGGGGCGCCGGTTACATCGTCCTCCAGCCGGGGACGATCACGGGTGCCCCCGTCGAGGAGGACGGGAATGGAGGAAAGGGTGGAGAAGGAAGCGCTAGAGGGGGGACGGCGGGGACGCCGAGGCGCTCGGTGGTTTTGGCGGAAACGGCGGCGACTGCTGTGCGCCGCCCATGGCGGGGGGTGCGGGAGGCAAGGGCGGAGACGCCATCGCCACAGGTGGGATGATCGGAACCCTAGGGACCGGTGCCGGCAAGCTGGGTCAAGCGGACACCTTCGGGGGTGACAACGGAGACGGGGGCGGTGGGAATGGCCCCCGAGCCGGAGGAGCGGCCTTGTTCACTCTGATCGCAGCGACGGTCACACAGCTCACGGTCACGCTCGTCGAAGGGGCAATCATCGTTACGGGGAACGGAAATTGGATTTATGGTATCCGGGAACACCGACCAGAACGGCAACTTCGTTGCCAGTGGTGTCGGGACGGCAGCCGGCTACCCCGGCACAAGCGCCGTCTTCACGGGGACGATCGTCAGAGACGCGATGGAGGTGCCAGTCGGTGTGACGGGAGCCTACACCGTGGGAGGAAACGGGTCGCTCCCCGGAGGCCAGCCGGTGATCTGTCAGGTGGCGGACAACTGACTTGTCGGGAGGTACCAGGGAGGCGAGGACGACTTGCCCTCGTCGAGGGGCGCTTTTCCAGGAGGCCCCAAAAGGCCGCTAATGGCTACCGTCGAAAGTGGGTTGGAGAACACGGTCTCACTGATCCACTCGATACTCGGCCAGGATGCGGCCGTCGTGACGTAGCCCTCGGTCGCTCGCAAGATCGTCCTCGGACGGTGGGTGTAGTTGCCCCGACCCGCTTGGGGCGCCGACGCGATCGCGAGTGGATCAGCGACGAGCTCTTCCAACTCCTGGATCATTTCGAGCACGACCTCGGCCAGACCGAGCCCGGCAAGAAGCGGCGTCCAGGGCCTCCGCCGACCCGCTCTCCTCGATGACCCACGCAGCAACCGCGCGTGTTGAGGGCTCTTGTTGAGGGTTCTTTACGGCGGCGAGTTTTTGTGGCGGACGCGCATCCATGCGTTCTCGCTGCACAGGCCACAGATCGCCGGCGGATAGAATTGGGCCTTCGCGGTTGCGTCTCCCATCAGCTGATATCGGAACCAGGCCACGGTCGCGCCGTGGATTCCAGGATTCATGGCGTCCTCGTGAACGCCCACGAATTGAGCGTCGACGAACTCCGTGGTGATGTCGGCGAATGCCTGGTCGGCGACCGCGTTGGACCGCGCGTCTTCGGTGGCGCTGACGATCAACATCGACGCCGCGTGTTGCTCAATGTGGGGACGCTGATAAGACATGATCGGCATCAGCGGCATGGTGGTGACGATTCCCGCCGGGCCGGGAAGGTTGGCGCCCGCCGTGATGCTGGCGCCCCCGCCCTGGGAATGCCCGGCCGCCCCGATCTTGGTGACTTCCAACATTCCAAAGTAGGGGCTCCCGGTGCGGGCGTTTTCGGCGACCAGCCAATCAATCGCCCCTTGGTGAATCGCGCCGCCCGCGGTGGTGTTGGTGTGGCCGCCCATCACGACAAATCCGTGTGACGCCCAATGGTCCAGCAAGTCTTGGTAGCGACTGATCTCGTAAAGCGTTCCGTTGTTCCAGCTGATAATGGGGTGTTTACGCCCTTGCGCCCCCAACATCGCGGGCCGGACGATGTCGTAGGCGGCGTTCGGACCGACGTTGGCCTCGCGCTGGATGGGAAACGGTCCGCGCGCCGCGAAGTCAGTGACCGCCGGCCAGGCGTTGCCGTCTGCGCCGCCTCCCGTGTCCACCGCACTGCCGCCCGCGCCCCCTTGCCCCGACGTAGCGCCGGAGCCGACGGTGCCACCGGAACCAGGGCCCGACGATGAACACGCGGAAAACGAAAGAGCGGCTGACAGCACAAACCCGAGGACGAGCTTCGTCATGGTATCCCTCCCTGGACAATTCAGGACGCGGGCTCACCACTCGTTCGGAGACTGGGCGCCGCGCTGACTGTTGAAACATACATGGGTCCTGGCTCGGCTGTCCCCCCTCTTCGCGCCTTTCGCAGTGCGGCA
The DNA here is from genome assembly GCA_040882465.1 of Gemmatimonadota bacterium. Classification (NCBI taxonomy): domain Bacteria; kingdom Pseudomonadati; phylum Gemmatimonadota; species Gemmatimonadota bacterium. The sequence goes on along the minus strand of JBBEBG010000025.1, from coordinate 12,482 downwards.
CTCGAGCCCGTGGGAAAGGGGCCAGCCGGCCCAGGGCGGGAATGATTCCCTCCCCCCGGGTGAGTTCTTCCCGTCCCGACCTCGCGGCGGGCGTTCCGCGCCCGCATCGAGCCTTGCGCCTGGCCTGATGCCCACGGGCATGGATCGTGCTTCTCTTTCCCTGATGGAGGCCCGTCCGGACCGCGCTCCCCTGACGCGTGCGCCAAGGTCCGGCACCTCCTCAAGTGCGAACTTTCGACGATTACGAGAGGCACGGTCATGGCACAGGCAAGAAGGCTGGACCGGGCGGCAATGATGGACTTGTTGCCGAGCGGCCGGCCCAGATTCGTATCCGCGGCTTACCACGACCTCGACGAGGCCCTCGACGCCTCGAGAGAGTTGGAGAAACGGGGATACGCGCGACGGCAGGTCTCCGTCTTCATGACGACGGAGAGCCGTTCACGGTTCATCGATTCGCATCCCCGATACGGTGAGTTGGAGTCGGAGGCGATCGTCGTCGAGAAAGTCGAGCTCGAGAAACATCGAAAGACCCTGGAGGGAGCGGGTGCCGGTGGCACGATCGGCGGAGCGACCGGCGCCGTGGGCGCCGCGCTCGCCGCGGCGAGCACCACGCTCGTCGTACCCCCGCTCGGTCTGGCGGTGGCGGGACCAATCGCCGCCATGCTCGCCGGCGGGGGAGCCGGTGCGGCCGCCGGGGGCCTCATCGGGGCATTTGTGGGTGCGGGAATGAGCGAGGACCGCGCACGGCGCTTCGAGGCGCTCATCAAGGAAGGAAAGATCATCGTCGGCGTGCTCGCCGAGACCGACGCCGAACGCACCAACGTCGTCGAGATTCTCGAGAGCCACGGCGGGGATCTCGTATTTCAGGACCAGGACGCCGACTAGACGCGACCTGTTCGTCGAACGCGAAGTGACCCGACTTTGTCCAGAGGAGGATTCATGATCGGCAAGATCGCAACCGCCCTCGCATACGCGAAGGCTCCGAAGACCACGTTCATGGTCAAACACCCCGTGAAGGGGACCAAGGCGTTCGTCTTCGCGAAAGGGCTCCAGGCGATATTCACGAAGCGCACGGTCCTCGCGCTCGGGACTGTCGCGATGGTTCCGGTGGCCGCCGTGGCCTACAAGCTTCGTCGCGGCAGGAAAGGAGCCGCGAGCCCGGTCAAGTGATTCGGCGGGCGCCGAGCCTCTCGGGAGCCCGTCTCATGCTGCCCTTGACTGCTTAGGAGAAGCTCGGTAGTCTCTCCTAACCTTCATAGGAGAGACGATGACGGACCAGGCCAACATCCTTCCGGGCACCCTCGACCTTCTCATCCTAAAGGCCGTTTCCCTCGGGAAGCTGCACGGCTATGGAGTGCTCCTCCGGATCGAGCAGATCTCCGGGGGCGCGCTTCAGATCCAGCAGGGCGCCCTTTACCCGGCGCTCTACCGACTCGAGCACAAGGGGCTGATCCAGAGCGAGTGGGGCACCTCGGAGAACAACCGGAGGGCGAAGTACTACAGCCTCACGAAGGCGGGACGACGGCAGCTGGGTGAGGAGGTCGCGAGCTGGAATTCGCTCGCGGACGCGATCGCGCGGGCGCTCTCGGCGCGGCCGCAGGAGGGGTGATGGGGGTCCTCGCCCGCTTCCGCTCGCTCCTCCGCGGGCTCTTGCGCCGCTCAGATGTGGAATCCGAGGTCCAGGAAGAGTTCCGGCAGCACATCGAGCTGCGGGCCGCGGACTTGATGCGCGACGGGATGTCGCCGGATGAGGCGCGACGCCGAGCGCATGTGGAGTTCGGGCACGCGGAGGGGTTGCGCGACGAAGCGCGCGCGTCCCGCGGACTCAAGTGGTTCGACGGCCTCCACTTCTCCTGGCTCGACGTGAAGCTCGGACTCCGAATGCTGCGGAGGTACCCGGGGATGACCGTCACGGCCGGGCTGGCCCTGGCGTTCGCGATCGGGGTCGGCGCGTCGACGTTCGAGATCATCACCCAGGTCGTGAGCCCGAGGCTTCCCCTGGACGAGGGTGACCGGGTCGTCCGAGTGAGCGTCCGATACGGCCAGGACGGTCGGATCGAGCCGGAGACGCTCGCGGATTTCGCGATGTGGCGGGACCAGGTCCAGTCGATCAAGCTCGGCGCCTACATCGAGTCCTACCGAACCCTCGTGGGCGGCCAGACCGCAGGGGACCCCGTTCTCGTGGCGGAGACGACCGCCTCGGCTTTCTCCATCGCGAGGGTCCCCCCGCTCCTCGGCCGCCCGCTCATCCCCGCGGACGAGGAGCCAGGGGCGCCGCCCGTCGCGGTGATCGGGTACGACCTCTGGCGATCTCGCTTCGCGGGCGATTCCACCGTGGTAGGGCGGAATATCGTGCTGGGCGGCACGCGAACGATCGTGGGGGTCATGCCGGACGGGTTTGGGTTCCCGATCTGGCACGCGGCGTGGATGCCGCTCCGGGTTTCGGAGCTGGCCTCCGATCCGGCGCGAGCTCCCGGAGCCGAGGTGTTCGGTCGGCTCGCGGCGGGCGCCACGGTCGAGGAGGCGCAGGCGGAGCTCGCGACAGTCGGGCTCCGGACCGCTTCCGCGGTCCCGGGGCGCTCCTTCCGGAACGCGGGAGTGGACCGCTATGCGCTCGGGATCACGAGCATAATTTCGGGAACCTCAAGCGGCGTGGCGGTCCTCCTCGCCCTCTCTACGAACCTGCTCCCCCTCGCCCTCCTGGCGCTCATCTGCGCGAACGTGGCGCTGCTCGTATTCGCTCGCACGGTGGCTCGCGAAGGAGAGATCGTGGTCCGCACCGCGCTGGGAGCCACGCGACGTCGCATCGTCACCCAGCTCTTCACCGAGGCGCTGGTCCTGGGAACGCTCGCGGCAGTCCTCGGGCTGGCGGTGGCCGGCGTCGGCGTCGGATGGACCTTCGACGTCATGTGGGGAGAGATCCTGGAAGACTTCCCGCTTCCGTTCTGGTTTCACGGGGGTCTATCGGGCCCAACCGTCGTCTATGCCGGCGTGCTCGGGGTCCTCGCGGCGGTCGTCGCCGGAGTCGTGCCCGCGCTCAAGGTCACCGGGGGCATCGGCGGCCGCCTGAAGGAAACGAGCGCGGGGGGCGGCGGGGTCAAGCTCGGGGGGGCATGGACCGCGGTGATTGTCGTGCAGGTCGCCGTCTCGGTGGTCGTCCCGGCCGTTACGTTGGCGCTGGTTCGCGGCGGGGAACGCGTGACTCCCGCGCTGCCGTTCCCGGTGGAGGAATACGTCGGGGCCGCGCTCGACTTCGACCCGCTCCTGGCGGGCGAGGTCAGGGCGGACGCCGGTGCCGCGGAGCTCGCGGCGAGATACGGCGCCGCGCGGGCCGAGCTGGAGCGGAGGCTCCTCGTCGATCCCGAGGTTTCGGGCGTCACATTTTCCCGTCGGCTGCCGCTCCAGTATCACCCGTGGAATCAGATCGAGGTGGACGGAGGCGCGATCGAGCCTCCCGACGAGCGCGGCCACAGGGTCGGCGTGGTCGCCATCGAACCGGACTACTTCGAGGTGCTGGGAGTCCCCCTCCTGGTCGGTCGAGGGTTCACGCTGACGGAGGCCGAATCCGGAGCACAGGTCGCCATCGTGAACCAGCCGTTCGTGGAGAACGTGCTCGGAGGGGGAAGTCCGATCGGACGGCACGTCCGCATCCTCGCGAACGAGGACGCGCGGGAGCCTCGCTTCGACCGGCCTTGGTACGAGATCGTGGGGGTCGCGCCGAGCCTCGGCACCCGGTCCGGATACGGGTTCGGGGGGATCTACGTCCCGTCCGGGCCGGAACCGGCGTCCCCCACGTACATCGTGGCCCATGTGCGCGGGGACGCACCGGCGTTCGGGCCCCGCCTCCAGGAACTTGCTCTCGACGTGGATCAAGCATTGACCCTGACGGGCGTCATGACCCTGGACCGGACCACTGAATCCGACGAGCGGTTCTCCGCCTTCTGGATTCGAATCGCGACCGCCGTCAGCGTGCTCGCGCTCTCCCTGTCGCTCGCCGGAATTTACTCCGTTTTCTCCTTCACGGTCGCCCGCCGAACGCGGGAGATCGGCATTCGCGTGGCTCTGGGAGCCGACGCCAAGAGCGTGGTCGCGTCGGTCTTCGCGCGTCCGCTCTTTCAGGTGGTTTTGGGGGGCGTGCTCGGAGGGATCGCGACCTACGGGCTCGGGACCGTCGGCGAGTTCTCTCTGAGCTCCGCGGTGGGAGTGCTGGCATACGTCGCTCTCACGCTCGCCATCTGCCTGCTGGCCTGTGTCGTCCCCGCCCGGCGCGCCCTCCGGATCGAACCCTCCGAAGCGCTCCGGGCCGAATAATGCTCGCCCGCCTCCGCTCGCTTCTCCGCGGGCTCTTCCGACGCGACACCGTGGAAGCCGAAATGCGCGAAGAGTTCCGGCATCACATCGAGCTGCGGGCGGCGGATCTGGTGCGCGAGGGGTCGTCGCCGGAGGAGGCACAGCGCCGGGCCCACCTCGAGTTCGGACACGCGGAAGGCCACCGGGAGACGGCCCGCGCCTCCCGCGGCCTCAAGCGGTTCGACGACCTCCGCTTCTCCTGGCTCGACTTCAAGCTCGGATTCCGGATGCTCGTGCGGTATCCGGGGCTGACCCTGATGGGCGGCGTGGCGATGGCGATGGGGATCGCGTTCGGGGCGGGACTCTTCGAGTTCGTCATGCAGTGGTCTCGACCGGAGCTGCCCTTCGCGGGCGGAGCCCGCCTCGTCGGCATCGAGGTCCGCGATACGGAGACTGGAGGCGTAGAGCCTCGCATCCTGCACGACTTCGCAAGGTGGAAGGAGGACCTCCGCTCGGTGGAAGAGTTGGGCGCCTTTCGACTCGCGGGCCGGAACCTCGTCACCGGAGACGGGCCGGGCGAGCCCGTGCTCGTCACGGAGGTCAGTGCGTCAGCTTTCCGGCTGGTCGGGGCGCCCCCGCTCCACGGGCGCACGCTCCTCGAGGATGACGAGAGGGCGAACGCCTCACCGGTCGTCGTGATCGGGCATGACCTCTGGCAGGACCGCTTCGGGGGCCGATTGGACGCGGTCGGCACGACGATCAGGCTGGGCGGCACGCAGGCCACGGTCGTCGGCGTGATGCCGGAGGGCTTCGAGTTCCCACACTCGCAGAACATTTGGACGTCCTTGCGGTTCGACCCGCTCGAATTCGCCCCCGGCGAGGGACCGGCGATCTACCTGTTCGGGCGGCTGGCCCCCGGCGCTTCGTTGGAGCTGGCGCAGGCGGAGATCGAAACCCTCGGATTCCAGGCCGCCGCTGCGTACCCGGAGACTCACGCCGGACTCGCGCCGCGAGTCGTGCCCTTCCCGGAGCTCGTTCACATGCCGGCGCCGGGCCTCTTCAATCCCGAGTTTCTCTTCCTCAACCTCTTCATCCTCGCGCTCGTGGTTCTCCTCTGCGCGAACGTCGCGCTCCTGCTCTTCGCCCGGGCGGCCACGCGCGAAAGCGAGCTCGTGGTTCGAAGTGCGTTGGGAGCCGGACGTCGCCGCATCGTCCTCCAGCTCTTCTCCGAAGCGCTCGTCCTCGGTGGCGTGGCCACGGTCGTCGGCCTCATGGGAGCGAAGTACGGCTACGAGTGGTTCCTCACCGCGATCGAGGGCGCCGAAGGACCGCTCCCCTTCTGGTTCGAGCCGAGAATCTCGCCGACGACGGTCCTGTATGCCCTCGGCCTGACGGTCGTGGGCGCCGCGGTCGCGGGAATTCTCCCCGCGCTCAAGGTCACCCGGGGCGTCGCAGCCAGCTTGAGGGAATCCACCGCGGGGGGCGGCGGGCTTCGATTCGGGGGCGTGTGGACGCTCGTCATCGTAGCGCAGGTGGCTCTCACGATGCCCTTGCCGGCTTTCACGTACTTCGCCCTCGACGAGATGGCCGGCGTGAGCCGGCTCCACGTGGACATCGCAACGGAAAACTTCCTGACGGCCCGCCTCGAGCTCGATCGCGACCTCGAGTCCATCGCTCCGACCGATCTGTTCGACCCGAACAACGCGTTCGGAGGCTCCGGGCTCGAGTCGGATTCCGCATTCCTGGCCCGTTACGCCTCCAACCTCGACGAGTTGGAGCGCCGACTCCTGGCCGAGCCTGCCGTCCGGGCCGTGACGCTCGTCGACCGGCTCCCACTCACCTACCACCCGGCTCATCAGGTCGAGCTCGATGAGGGCGCGATCGCCCCGCCCGACGAGCGCGGACACCGGATCTCCACGGCCCGGATCGAACCCAACTACTTCGAGGCGTTCGGCGTTCCCATCCTGGTTGGCCGCGGGTTCGATTCGGAGGACGTGATCTCTGGCGCGCGGGTGGTCATCGTGGACGAGCCGTTCGTGGACCGCGTCCTGGGCGGCCGGAATCCGATCGGGTTGCGACTTCGATACATCGCGATCGAGCGCGCCCCGCCCCCGGGGCCGGATGCCCCCTGGTACGAAATCGTCGGGGTGGTGGGCGATCTCGGCATGGAGAACGGATATGGACGGGGAGGGGTCTATCACCCGGTCGCTCGGGGAGAGAACTACCCGGCGAGCCTCGTCATTCACCTGAGCTCGGATCCCACGGGATTCTCCACGCGACTCAGGACGCTCGGCGCGGAGGTGGACCCGACCCTCAGAGTGGAGAGCCTCACTTCCCTCGAGGACATCGCGAACGGAGAGGAGGGGATTTACGCCTGGGGCGTTTCCGCGGTCGTTCTCCTTACCTTCACCGCGCTCATGCTCTCCCTCGCCGGGATCTACGCCGTCATGTCGTTCGCGGTGTCGCGCCGGACCCGGGAAATCGGCATCCGCGTCGCGCTGGGAGCGAAGCCGCGGTCTCTCCTCCTCGCGATCTTCCGCCGTCCGCTCGTGCAGGTGGGGCTCGGTGTTCTTGCGGGCGCCTATCTCCTGGGCATGCTCTCACATTGGATGTTCGGCGGGATCACTCTCGGACAGATGCTCCTTGTGGCGGTCTACGCCCTCGTGATGGCGGGCGTCTGCCTGCTCGCCTGCGTCGTCCCGACGCGACGGGCGCTCGGCGTCGAGCCGGTGACCGCGCTGCGGGCGGAGGGCTAGGCGGACCAGGGCATCGTTCTTCCCTACCGGTCCTCCGATCCGCCTATCCCGCGTCGCCTCCCGCGACCAGTGGAAGCACCCCCCCGGGGGTACCGAAGTGCAGCACCAGACCCTGATCCTCGATCGGGCTCTCTGCGTCCGGGGCCCTGAAGCTCCCGGTATCCCGGTGAAAGTAGAGGGCTCCGAGCTCGTCGGCGGGGCGACTCGATACGAACGTCTCCGCATCTCCGAGCGCACGAAGCCACCGATCCTTGGCTTTCGCCGCGTCAATCGGGCGGGCCAGGTGGAGCCGGTCCATCTCCGATTGCCGGGGACGCCCCCTCCGTTTCAGGAGCTCCAGAATCGCGTGGGGAGAGAGCCCCGGGTCCTTCCCGGCTGCGGCCCAGATCAGGGCCCCAAGGGGAAGAATGCGTTCGTGGGCCTCGAGCAGGTCCACGTAGTCTCGTGCCTCGTCGCGGCCCGCCAAAGCCAAGAGCTTGTTGATGGCGAGGTCCACCTCGTGAAGCCGGAAGCCACTCGTCTCGTTCCGCACCGCCGGCATGAAGCGCCATGCCGAATCGTGGGCCCAGTCGATCCGGGTGCGCTCGTCGCCGCGGGACACCATGGCGCGCACGTTCCCCGGGAGGGCCTACTCGACGCCGACCGTGAAGCCCCGGCCCTCGAGAAGGGAGCGATCGGCCTCGAAGGCCTCGGCCACCCGGCGCTCCGAGTCGTGGAAGAAGTCCAGGTCCTGGCTGAACCGGGTCGAGTTGGGCGCCGCTTGGAGGGCTCCTCCGCCGGCGAGATAGCTGTCCGGTTGCCGATTCGTCGCCAGGAGGCGGAGAATTTCCGCCTGGAAGGGTGTCAGGGGCACAGGGCCCTCCCGGCGAGCCAGGCCTCCCGATTTCCGTGCTTCATGAGCTGGCGGGCCACCCACTCCACGTCGTCCATGCCGATTTTCAGCTCCGGAGAGCTGGACCAGAAACAAGAGGCATGGAACCGACGGTAGGCACGGCGGGCCTCCCGGACTGCCACCATGCGGCGGGCCGTTTCCGGGTCGAGGGTGCGACGGCTCGCCTTGCCACCCTTCCGTCCGATCTCCTGCAAGTACTCCCGTATCTTCGTGTCCATGACAAACAATAGCCGCTTATGATCCTTCGGGCCAGTCGCCGCCATCGATTGGTGGACTTTTCGGCCCGAAGTGGCACCGGAATCGGCACTAACGTTCCGACTCGCTGAGCCGGGCGAGGTGCGCTGGCCGATCCAGCCATGGCATGGAGCGAACCGCGCCTAGTCCGGTGCGGGCCGCCCCAGGGCGACCGCCGTCACCCCGCCCACCACCGCGAAGTGCACGCCGCTGATCAGGGGATCCACGAGAGTCGCCGTCAGGTTCATGAGGTTCGAGCTCCCGAACATCGTCAGGTCGTAGGAGAGCGCCATCAGGAATCCGACGATTGCACCCACCTTCGCTCCCCCGCCGGCGGACCCCCCTTCCCCCCATCTCTGAATTACGAGCGCGAGCAGGAGCGCTCCGGCGAGCTGACCCAGGGCGATCGCCCCGAGATTGAACGGCTCTTTCATAAGGTTGAGCGCGGCGCCCGCGTTCGATTCGAAGAATCCTGCCAGGGCCAGACCCCAGATCAGGTATCCGAGGACGAAGGCTACGATCGCACCGGCGAGGGTGGCGACCAGGATTCGGTTCCCTTTCATTGGGACCTCCGCGCTTAAGGGTATCCCTTCGGACCGACGCACGATGCGGCGGCGATCGCCGGACCGCTAGGGCGGTGCGTACTCGGGCGGCTCGAAGTCGGCTGTCGCCCGGACGCGCTGGAACTCAGCCTCCGCCTGATCGGCTGTCGTTCGCGGTGTCGCGGCGGACTCGGGAAATCGGCATCCGCGTCGCGCTGGGGGCGAAGCCTCGGTCTCTCCTCCTCGCAATCTTCCGCCGTCCGCTCGTGCAGGTGGGACTCGGCGTTCTCGCGGGCGCCTATCTCCTGGGCGTGCTCTCAAACTGGATTTTCGGTGGAATCACTCTCGGACGGGTGCTCCTCGTGGCGGTCTACGCCCTCGTCATGGCGGGCGTCTGCCTGCTCGCCTGCGTTGTGCCGACGCGCCGAGCACTCGGCGTGGAGCCGGCGCACGCGCTTCGGGCGGACGGCGGCCAGTCGGACAAGGTCCATCGTTGTTCGAACACCCCGTCCTCCCACCGTCCAGACCATCTTCCGCGCTAAGGCGCGTCGAACTCCCCGCCAGCCTCGGAAGGACCTAAGTTGGCGCTGGAGCCGTCGACTCGACGGTTCGGTTCCCAACAAGGGAGGTGGCCATGAAGTGCAACGTAGGCGGTGCGGAGCGCGTCGCGCGCATCCTGATTGGGATCGCGCTTCTCGGGCTCAGCTATTTCACGCTTGGGGGAACGGGCGCGACGATCGGATACGTGGTGGGCGGAATCCTGCTCGTCACCGGCCTCATCCGGTTCTGTCCCATCACGACGCTGCTCGGGATCAACACCTGCAAGGACGCTCCCGGCTGAGAGCATCCGGCTCGTCGGCAGGCTTCATTCTCCCCGCGCCTTCCTCGGCCGCTCGCCGCTCGAGCCGAAGATGCACCGCTGGCGGCACCCGCCCCATCCACCGCCGCGGGGGACGCGTGAAACGCTGGGAGTCGCCCCTGCGTAAGGTCATCCGTGAGAGATCATCACCCGAATTTTCCCTCTGCGTCGGGTGCGCCCCCGCGACCCCGATGACTCCGAGGACGCTGCCATGCAGATCATGAGACTCGACAAGCCGGCCACCCCGCTCCTTCTGGCGCTCCCCCTCATTGCCGCGCTCGCGGCCCCCATAGACGGACGGACGCCGCCTGCGGCGTCCGTCCAGGTCATTTCAGCGACGGGAACTGTGGACACCCGAAACGGGGAGGTCCGCGTCGAGCGCGGGACGACGTTTTCCGGACCACTCCGCGCGCAAAATGGTCGAATTACCGTCGGGAGCGATGCCCGGGTTCTGGACTTGAGTACGCGCAACGGCCGCATAGAAGTGGGTCCGCGGAGCTTGGTGGACGGTGCGATCGAGACGCGTAACGGTCCGATCACCGTCGCGGACGGGGTGACGGTGTCCGGACCCGTCGACTCACGGAATGGAGCCATCGAGCTCGGTGCGGACGTCGCGGTACGGGGACCGGTCGACTCCAGGAACGGCCGGGTCGTCGTGGGACGGATGGGCCGAGTCGAGTCCGCGATCCGGACACGGAACGGAGCCGTCACGGTTGAGTCCGGCGGGAGCGTGGGAGCCGGCATCGAGACCCGGAATGGGGGGATCCGATTGCACTCCGGGGCGGCCGTGGACGGGAGCCTTCAGGCCCGAAACGGACCGGTTCGACTCGAGGATGCGCGAGTGGGCGGAAACGTGGAGGTCCAAGGGGGGGACATCTATCTCTCAGGACGCACGGAGGTCCGAGGGGACGTCATTCTCCTCATGCCCGAGGATCGTGGGCTCGACCTCTGGTTTTGGCCATTCAATCGCTGGGGGGATGGAAGTACGCCGGTGATCCGCATCGACTCCGAGGCTCGCGTCGGCGGTCGCCTGATCGTCGATGAGCGGGCCCGACTCGAGATCGCCCCGGGCGCGGACGTGCCCGAACCGGAATATTATCCCAATCTGGAGGCCTGGACCGGCCGTTGACCCCGGCGGCGTGACTTGCCGCGTCGCGTTGAAGCAAGGCGTCCCGCAATGGCGAGCGCTATGCTTGGAATCTTCATCCGTGCGCTCCGCTCCACGCTCCGCCAAGCTCGGCTGGTCCTACTCGCTTCGCAGCGCTTCCAGCGGATTCACCTGTGACGCCCGCCGGGCGGGCAGGTAGAGCGCCGGCGCGGCCACGCCGAGCATGAGGGCCGTCAGGAGCGCGTAGCTGGCCGGGTCCAACGCGCTCACGCCAAAGAGCATGCCCTCCATGAGGCGGGTCAGGAGGAGCGCTCCCGCGAGACCGGCGGCGACCCCCGCCAGCACCACGCCGCCCCCCTGCCGGACCACCATCCGTCGGACATCGCCCGTCCCCGCGCCGAGGGCCATCCGGACGCCGATCTCCACGGTACGCCGGCTCACCGCGTACGCCACGACGGCGTAGACCCCCACGGCGCCGAGCAGCAGCGCGATGGCCGCGGCCAGGCCGATGAGGACGAGGGCGAAGGCCGTCGGCGCCGTCGCGGCCGCGATCAACTCTTCCACCGTCCTCACGTTCGCTAGCGGAATCGTCGGATCGAGATCGGCCACGGCCCGGCGCACGCCGCCGGCAATGCCGCCCGGGAGGATGGAGGTCGAGACGACGTAGGCCACCGTGTGCGGCGGCGGGCCGTCCTCCACGTCAGGTCGCAGGGGGAGATAGATCGTGCGGGTGAATTCCTCCGTCGCCACGCGACCGCGCACGTCGGACGCGATTCCGACCACCCTGTACCACGGACTGCCCTCGCCGTCGAACCGGATCCGCCGGCCCAGCGCGTCCGTCCCCGGGAAGTAGGCGCTCGCGCCGGCCTCGCTCAGGATCGCGACCCACTCTCCGCCCTCCGCCTCGTCCGCGGAGGTGAAGGTCCGGCCCCGTACGGGGATGCCCAGGGCGCGGAAGTATTCCGTCGTTGCGACCCGGGCACCGATCACGGGCGGGACCTGGCCCTCCGGCGTCGGGAATCCCTCGGCCTCCATGATCTCGCCCCAGCACATGTGGCCGGTCAGGGGAAGGCACTGGCCGATGGCGGCCGCCACCTCGACGCCCGGCAGGCTGCCGATTCGCGCAAGCAGATCTCGGTGGAACGACGCCGCGTGCGCGCGGGTTCCGTAGCGCAAGCCCGGAAGCCCGATGTCGAACGTGAGTCCCTCCCGCTCGGAGAAACCGAGGTCCACCGCCCGCAGCTCCTGGAATGTCCGGAACAGGAGCCCGGAGGCGATCAGGAGGATCAGCGCGAGGGCCACCTGCGCCGCGACCAGGACGTTGCGACCCCGGAGGCGGTCCCGTCCCGCCGTCGTTCGACCCGCCCGCTCCTTCAGATCGAGGCCCAGGTCGCCCCGGCGCCGCAGCATCGGGATCAGCGCCAGCAGCACAGCGGCGAGGAGGGCCGCGGCCAACGCGACTCCGACCACCGCCGGGTCGAGACCCACCTCCGAAAGGCGTGGCACATTCACGGGCGCGCGCAGCCGGAGGACGCGGACCGCCACCGCCGCGATGCCGATCCCGAGCCCGGCCGCCAACCCGCCGATCAGCAAGGTCTCCGAGAGGTAGCCACGGGCAAGGCGGCCGGCGTCCGCGCCCAGTGCGGCCCGCAGCGCGCGCTCACGGTGTCCTTCCTCGGTTCGCACCAGGAACAGGTTCGCGACATTCGCGACCGCGATCAGCAGCACGAAGCCCACGGTGCCCAGCAGGAGCCAGAGCGTCGGGCGGATGTCCCCGACCATCGACTCCTTCAACGTCACG